>NZ_JBANAZ010000006.1:0-193339 GCF_059803455.1 Bradyrhizobium sp. UFLA05-108
CGATGCCTTCACCCCCGAGGAATGCGCCAACTACCTCAAAAATTCAGGCTATCGAACTTAATGCCATCACGCTTTAGACGATTTGCAGAGCACAGTGATCGAGCCAGGTGATCGCCAGAGGATCGAGGCGCAATTGACGTCTGCGAGGTCGCAGCTTTCGTCCAGTCTCGCAGGGGTGGCCGACCTCTCTCGTCGGCTGGGCGATGCTGCATCCAGGATTGACGGGGCGCTTGCCAGGCGCGCCGCGACCACGCCGGATCCGGCGTCAGCGTCAACGCTCCGGCAGCAACGCCCTAATCGTCCGGAAATGCGCGCTTGACGGTTTCCGATGGGTAGGCACCGAACACCGCACGGTATTGCGCGGCGAAACGGCCCATATGTGTAAAGCCCCATTTCAAGGCGACCTCGTACACGGGCAGCTCGTTTTCGGGGCTCGATAATTCCGCATGGACGGCTTCCAGCCGGATTCGTCGCAAGAAAGCCGCAGGCGTTGTATCGTGAAACCTGCGGAATCCGAGCTGCAGGGAGCGCTCGCTCACGCCAACGGCGACCGCTACGTCGACCATCGTCAGCGGTAGATGAAGATTGGCGCGCATGTGCTCGATGGCCTGCCGGACGTGCCGTGGCGTCACGTCGGGTGTCCGACGATCCAGCCGACCGCTCAGGCTGTGGGGCACATTCTCGAAGACGAGCCGCAGGGTGGCTTCCGTCAACAGAGCCATCGCTTTCGACGAGTGCTTCAGGATCTGCGGATCATGCATGCCCAGGACGATCGTGCGGGCAAGCTGATGCAGGGTCTGTCCCGTGCCCGTCGAGAGAGCGACGGTCGGAGCGAGATCCAGGTTCGTCAGCGCGGCGTTGCCGAACATTGCGCTGAGCATTTTCGCGACGATGCCAGCATCGAACTTCAGTATGACGTTCGAATGGTTTCCGTCGGCAGATGTCCTGATCTTGTGATGCTGCAGCATCGGAAGCGCGACGAGAGTGACGGTTGACGTCGTCCGTTGCACGGGTCTGGTACCCACGACCATGTCGGAGGCGCCGGCGCCGAGAAAGCCTATCGCAAGGTCTGCCTGAACGGCCTCACAGGAATAGGACCAGTCGCCGGAAACCCGAGTCCTCAAGACGCTGATTCCTGGTCCCATGACGACGTCCGAACGCCAGTGGAATGCGGTATCTATCTTGGGCGGTAAAGGTTTGATCGTGGGCGCAAATGAGGCAAACGAGGCGAGCAATGCGTCAAAGCCGGAGCCCGACAGGGCCGGAGCTACGTAGAAAGTGTCGTCGGGCAACGGGGGCTATCTCATAATCGGCTCGATGTTATAATTATATAGAATAATCATCGGGCATCGGCCCCGGGGTGGCGGAGCATTTCCATCCATTTCGCGCAAAGACTATCCAGTTTGCGCCGGAACCGCCGCCGGCAGCCTATTCCGGTTGCTCCCCTCAAAAAGAAAGCGGGCATGCCCTCGCATGAAGGCATGCCCGCTTGGAATTCATCTGCGAAACGCGTGCGCTCAGTGCACGCTCACCGCCTGCAATTCGTTGCTCCAGGCATTGGCGATCGCGGCTTCGCGGCTGTCGGTCAGCATGATCGGCGTGCCGTCGGCGGCGTGGAGCGCGAAGAGTTTCAGGCCCGGCGCAATCTTGGGCGCCTCGGGAAACAGGTCGGGCACGTCCTCCGAGCGGATCTGCTTCACATAGGCGATGTGGCCCTCGCCGAGGGTTGCCAGCGTCTCCGGTGAGACGTTGTTGGCTTCGTATTCGAACGCAACGTGACCGTTACTCATGGTCTCGACTCCTCTCTCGAAACTAAGCGGTCGAGTCCGCTACTCGTTCCATTATTCGTGCTCATTGATAGCGATTGTCTTAACGATCCTTTCCGGTTCCGGCCGGGCGAGATCGATCGACAACAGCCCGTTCTTCAGATCCGCACCCAGCACCAGCATCCCCTCCGCCAGCACGAACGTGCGCTGGAAGTGGCGCGCGGCGATGCCGCGATGGATGTATTGCCGGGTCTTGTCGTCCTGCTGACGCCCGCGGATCACGAGCTGGTTTTCCTCAATGGTTACATCGAGTTGGTCGCGGGTGAAGCCGGCGACCGCCAGCGTGATGCGTAACCGCTCGGGCTGGCCGTCCGACCGGTCACACCTCTCGATATTGTAGGGAGGGTAGCCGTCGGCGCCTTTGACGACCCGATCGAGCACGCGCTCGATCTCGTCGAAGCCCAGCAGGAACGGACTGGATAACGTGGGAACACGAGACATAGTTTACAAAGTCCTCGCGGAAAGCGACTTTGACGTTTCAGGGCCCTGAATGGCACCCCTTGTGACCCAATATGGGCATATCCCCGAGCGGGTTCAAGCACCTAGCCGGGGGCTGTGGATGGGCCGTGACGCCCAGCGCGGTCATTTTGCCATCGCAGATGCTTACAGATCGTAAGGGCCGGACCTCGCCGTCGCCCTGAGACGCAAGTCTGAGCACGATGACGTTTCGGGACGAATTATGCCAATGAAAACAAGTCCCCTTCTACTGTGCATGGGGTTGTTTTAAGATATCGCACCAGTAATCGAGAATTCCCATGCCCGATTCATATGGTGTGCCGCAGCCGGGCAACGCCGAGGACTATCAGCAGTTCATGCTTGCCCTCTATGACTTGATAGAGGATGCACGCAACCTAGGCGCCTGCGGTGACGGCATCGAAACGCTCAAGACAGCTCGTTTGCTGCTTCTCGATGATTTTGAGGCGAAACACCCCGGCTACGGCAGCGGGCGGGCCGTCTGGCGCTGACTCAGGCCTCGATCCGCGTCCGCCCGTCGCCGCTGAACAGATGCAGCTTTTGGCGGACTGCCGCGACCCGGATTTTCGCGCCGATCGGCGGGGCCTCGGCTCCGGGGATCCGGACGATGACCTCGCCGGGCGGCAGCTCGCCGGGCGTCGCTGCGACCTGCTGCTCGTCCTGCCGGCGCGAGCCATAGACGAAGGTCTCGGCGCCGACCCGCTCGATCGCTTCCACGGTGAGGGCGAGCGCGACGCCGCCGGCGGGCGTCTGGTCGGTGATGACGAAGTCCTCCGGGCGGATGCCGAGGATGCCGGCTTCCGCCACGCGGCCATTGCTGCCGAGCTGCGTCTTGATCTCGTCCGGCCGCGTCGACATCAGATTCATCGGCGGGGCGCCGATGAAGGACGCGACGAACGTCGTGGCCGGCTTCTCGTAGATCGCGAGCGGATTGCCGATCTGCTCGACCTGGCCGCCATTCATCACGACGAGGATGTCGGCCAGCGTCATCGCCTCGAGCTGGTCGTGGGTGACGTAGATCGACGTGGTGTTCAGCCGGCGCTGCAATTTGCGGATCTCGACGCGCATCGCGATGCGCAGCTTGGCATCGAGATTGGACAGCGGCTCGTCGAACAGGAACACTTTTGGCTGCCGCACGATGGCGCGGCCCATGGCGACGCGCTGTCGCTGACCGCCTGAGAGCTGGCGCGGCTTGCGCTCGAGCATCGGTGCGAGCTCGAGCACGCGCGCGGCTTCCTCGACACGGGTCTTGATCTCGGCCTCCGCCATGCCGCGATTGCGCAGGCCATAGGCCATGTTGTTGTAGACGCTCATATGCGGATAGAGCGCGTAGTTCTGGAACACCATCGCGATGTCGCGGTCGGCGGGCTCGACCTGGTTGACGACGCGGCCGCCGATGTCGATCTCGCCGCCGGTGATGGTCTCGAGCCCCGCGACCATGCGGAGCAGCGTCGACTTGCCGCAGCCGGAGGGGCCGACCAGCACGCAGAACTGGCCGTCGCCCACATCGACGTCGACGCCCTTGATGGCCTCGAAGCCGCCGGGATAGGTCTTGCGGACGTTGCGCAGAGTGACGTTAGCCATGAAAACTCACTTTTCCGTCTCGACCAGGCCGCGCACGAACAATTTCTGCATCGCGACGACGACGAACACCGGCGGCAGCATCGCGAGCACGGCCGTCGCCATCACGATCGGCCATTCGGTAAGCGCATCGTTGGTGGTCATCATCTTGCGGATGCCGACCTGGATGGTCTGCATGTCGTCGCGGGTCGTGATCAACAGCGGCCAGAGATACTGATTCCAGCCGAGGATGAAGAGGATCACGAACAGTGCCGCCATGTTGGTGCGCGAGAGCGGCAGCAGCGTATCCCAGAAGAACCGCAGGGGCCCGGCGCCGTCGATACGCGAGGCTTCCAGGAGCTCGTCCGGCACCGTCATGAAGAACTGGCGGAACAGCAACGTCGCGGTGGCCGATGCGATCAGCGGCAGCGACAGGCCGGCAAAGCTGTCGAGCATGTGCAGGTCGGCGACGATCTTGTAGGTCGGATAGATGCGCACCTCGACCGGCAGCATCAACGTGATGAAGATGATCCAGAAGATCGCCATCCGGAATGGAAAGCGGAAATAGACGATCGCATAGGCCGAGATGATCGAGATCGCGATCTTGCCGACCGCGATCAGCAGCGCCATGACAAGCGAGTTGAACATCATGTTGCCAACCGGCTCGCGAGTCGAGCCGCTCGTGCCGACGAAAATCGTCTGGTAGTAGACCTCGAAGAAATGTCCGCCCGGCAAGAGCGACATCTGACCGTTGGCGATCAGCGCGTTGTCCTGGGTGGAGGCGACGATCGCGATGTAGACGGGGAAGGCGACGATCGCGATCCCGATCCACAGGATGATATGGGCGACGTAGCGGCGGATGCCCTCTTCCTCGACCATCAGTAGGTCACCTTGCGTTCGACGAAGCGGAACTGGATTGCCGTCAGCACGATGACGAGCATCATCAGGATCACCGACTGTGCCGCGGAGCTGCCGAGATTTCCGCCCAGGAGCCCCTCGGTATAGACCTTGTAGACCAGTGTTACCGTCGATGTTCCAGGACCGCCACGTGTCATCGTATCGATGATGCCGAAGGTGTCGAAGAAGGCGTAGACGATGTTGATGACCAGGAGGAAGAAGATGGTCGGTGACAGCAGCGGGAAGGTCACGGTCCAGAACCGCCGCATTGGGCGGGCGCCGTCGATCGCCGCCGCCTCCATCACGCTCTTCGGGATGGCCTGAAGCCCGGCAAGGAAGAACAGGAAATTGTAGGAGATCTGCTTCCAGGCGGCGGCGAGGATGACCAGCGTTGCTGCCTGATTGCCATTGAGCAGCGGATTCCAGTCGATTCCCATGTCGCGCAGATAGCGCGAGAGGACACCGAGCGAGGGATGCAGCATGAAGATCCAGAGCACGCCGACGACCGGCGGGGCGACCGCATAGGGCCAGATCAGCAGCGTGCGATACAGCATGCCGCCGCGCATCGGCCTGTCCGCCATCACGGCCAGCAGCAGCGCCAGGGACAGCGACGAGAGCGCGATCGCAAACGAGAAGAAGAAGGTCCGGACGATCGCCTCGAAATAGGCGGGCTCCTTGAACAGTTCGACGTAGTTGTCGAACCAGACGAAACTCGTCGAAAGACCGAAGGCGTCCTGCAGCAGGAAGGATTGGATGACGGCCTGCAGTGCAGGCCAGTAGAAAAAGATCAGGACGATCGCGAGCTGCGGTGCAACCAGCGCGAACGGCAATAGCCTTGATTGGAAAATGGCTTGCTTTTGCATGATGTGAGGTGGGGCGGCAGGTCGCGCGATCGGCCTGCCGCCCATCGCCTTATTTCACGGCGGTCTTTTCGAACTGCCGGAGCATCGTGTTGCCGCGTTCGACGGCGGCGTCGAGCGCCTGCTTGGCGGTCTTCTTGCCGGCGAGCGCCTGCTCGATCTCTTCCGACCAGACGTCGCGGAGCTGCACCATGTTGCCGAGCCGCAGGCCGCGCGAATTCTCGGTCGGCTCCTTGTTGGTCAGCTCGATCAGCGGCGTTTCGAGATAGGGCTGATCCTTGTAGAAGCCCTCGGCCTTCGCCTTCTCGTAGGCCGCCTTGGTGATCGGCAGATAACCGGACGCCTTGTGGATGTAGACCTGACGATCGGTGTCCGACAGGAAGGTCAGGAATTTGGCGACGCCCTTGTACTCGTCGGCCGATTTGCCACCCATGATCCACAGCGAGGCGCCGCCGATGATCGAGTTCTGCGGGGCGCCCTTGACGTCCGGATAGTAGGGCATCGGCACCGCGGTGAAGTTGAACTTGGCCTGTGCCTTGACGTTGCCGAAGAAGGCCGAGGAGGTCAGGTAGATCGGGCATTCGCCGGAGGTGAAGCGACCCTCGCCGGTGTTGGTGCGGCCGGCATAGTCGTAGGTCTTGTCCTTCTGCAACTCGACGAGGTTCTCGAGATGCTTGACCTGCAGCGGACCGTTGAACTCAAGAACGGTGTCGAAGCCGTCGAGACCATTGGCCTTGGTCGAGAGCGGCACGTTGTGCCAGGCGGAGAGCTGCTCGAGGTTGACCCAGGTCACCCAGGAGCCGGAGAAGCCGCAGGTGGAATAGCCGGCGGCCTTCAGCTTCTTCGCATCGTCGAACACTTCCGGCCAGGTCTTCGGAATGTCGGCGATGTTGGCCTTCTTGAGCGCGTCGAGATTGATCCACATCACCGTGGATGACGAGTTGAAGGGGAAGGACAGCATTTCGCCCTTCGAGGTCGAATAGTAGCCGGTGATCGCGGGCAGGTAGGCCTTGGGGTCGAACTTCTCGCCGGTCTCGGCCATCAGCTTGTAGACCGGTTTGACGGCGCCGGTCGCGGCCATCATGGTCGCGGTGCCGACCTCGAAGACCTGCATGATGTGCGGCGCATTGCCAGCGCGGAAGGCCGCGATGCCGGCGTTCATCGTGTCGGCGTAGTTGCCCTTGTAGGTCGGAATCACCTTGTAGTCGCTCTGCGACGCATTGAAGTCGTTGGCGAGCTTGACGATGACGTCGTTGTTCGCGCCCGTCATCGCGTGCCACCACTGAATTTCGGTCGCGGCCAGCGCAGGCGAGGCGGCAAAGCCGAACGTGGCGGCAATGGTGGCAGCCGCAGCAAATTGTCGAAGAGCCATCAAGTAAACCTCCCTTGGGCCGTCATCAAAGTGCGCTTGCGCTAGCAGCGCCATGTGACGTTCACGTGACTGTGTAAGCGGCCGAAACGAAAGCGGCAAGCGCCGCAAAAGGGAAGCCGTCAAATAGGCGAAGAGGCCTTCGCAAGGCAGGCCGTCCGCGGCGCACTATCGTGCGTCGCGCCGCAGTGCGGCATCGTTGGGCGAAAAGCGAGTACCGTCGGCGGCGAATGGCGTACGTAGAATCGGTGCAGCTCCGGGCTCCCCTTAACCTCTCCTGCTTGCGGGAGAGGTCGGCGCGCAGCGCCGGGTGAGGGCTCCATCCTCTGGTGGATTGTCCCGTTGGGGAGACACCCTCTCCCCAACCCTCCCCCGCGAGAAGGGGGAGGGAGCGCAGCGTCGGTGCCGTGCGCTCTTTTCCCGTCACAACCCTCAGCGCTTGCGCTCGGGACCGCAGACCACGCCGTTCTCGACCAACGTCTCGATCTCGGCCCCGGAATATCCGAACTCGCCGAGCACCTCTGCGGCGTGCTGGCTGAATTTCGGCGGCACGCGGCGCAGGCTCGGCTTGCTGCGATCGAGCCGGATCGGCGAGGCGACGCCCTTGTACCAGTCCTTCTCGATGACGTCGCCGCGGTAGATCGTATGCGGATTGTTCAATGCCTGGTCGATCTTCTGCACGGGGCCCGCGGGCAGTCCGGCCGCGAGCAGGCGGTCGCACAGCGGCTCGGCCTCGTGCTGGCTGAACACCGCGGCAAGCTCGGCGCGCAGCGCCTCGCGATTGGCGATGCGGTCCTTGTTGCGCGCAAAGCGCGGGTCCGTGCCGAGCTCGGGCTTGCCGATCTCCTTGGCCAGCTTGCGGAACGTGCCGTCATTGCCGACGCCGATGAAGATGTCGTCGGTTTTGGTCGGGAAGATCGCATAGGGCACGAGATTGGGATGTTCGTTGCCGGTCAGGCCGGGGGGCTTGCCGTGCATGAAGTAGTTCGCGGTGTGCGGATGCATGATGGCGAGGCCGGTCTCGTAGAGCGTGGTCTCGAGGAATTGCCCAAGCCCTGAGCGCTGCCGCTCCGACAGCGCCATCAAAATGCCGATCGCGGCATAGAGTCCGGTGGTGATGTCGACCAGCGGCACGCCGATCCGCATCGGTCCGCTTTCCCTGGAGCCAGTCGCCGCGATCATGCCGGTCATGGCCTGGATGATGGCATCGTAGCCGGGATTGCCGCCGCGCGGGCCGTCGGCGCCGAAACCGCAGATCCGGCAATGCACGAGGCGCGGAAATCTTTCGCGCAGCACCTCGTTGCCGATGCCCCATTTCTCCAGCGTGCCGGGCTTGAAATTCTCGATCAGGACGTCGGCCGTCTCCAGCATCTTGAGCAGCACGGCGCGGCCGCCTTCGGAGGCGAGGTCGAGGCCGATCGAGCGCTTGTTGCGGTTGATGCCGACGAAGTAGGCCGCGTCCTCCTCATGGAAGGGAGGTCCCCACTCGCGCACCTCATCGCCCGCGGGCGGCTCGACCTTGATTACGTCGGCGCCGTGGTCGGCGAGAATCTGCGTGCAATAGGGGCCGCCGAGCACGCGCGTGAGATCGATGACGCGCAGTCCACTCATCGCACCGATTGCTACTTCGGAAGTCATGACGGCAACCTTCGTTTCGGCTCGTTGATCTCTGTTCGATCACAGGCCTAGCGAGGTTCGCAAGAGCCAGCAATGGCTCCCGGCGTAGAGCCGCATGCGCCGCCGCGGCCATCCCGCGACGTGGCGTAGCAAGGCGGCGAGTGGCTGGCTCGAGGGGGATCTCGGGCCAGCCAGGGTCGCCTTTGGCCTCACGCAACCTTCAGGCGGACGTCGACGTTGCCACGGGTCGCGTTGGAATACGGGCAAACCTGATGGGCCTTCTCGACCAGTGCCTCGGCCTCCGCGCGGGGAACGCCGGGCAGCGAAACCACGAGCTCGACGTCGAGGCCAAACCCGCCCGCCGAGCGCGGACCGATGCCGACCGTCGAGGTCACCGAGGTGTCGGCGGGAACCTTCGGCCCACCCTGGGAGGCCACGAACTTCATCGCGCCGATGAAGCAGGCGGCGTAGCCGGCCGCAAACAGCTGCTCGGGATTGTTGCCCGCGCCGCCTCCGCCGCCGAGCTCCTTCGGGGTGGTGAGCTTCACGTCCAGCGCGCCGTCGAGGGTCGCAGCATGGCCGTCGCGGCCTCCGGTGGCCTTGGCGCTGGTCTTGTAGAGGACATTCACGGACATCGTCGTCTCCCTGGTTTCCGGTTGGGGTGCGCCCATATTGCAGACAATTAGATTGCGCGCAATCTAAAATGGGGCAGCCTCACATTTAATTGTTCGCAATTGAATTGGCCGTCGCGGCGTCTCACAATGCGAAGCGAATCTCGAAAGGTTCTCCATGGCTCGGAAACAACTGGCCGCCGACCAGCCGCTGCGGCTCGACAACCAGATCTGCTTTGCGGTCTATTCGGCCGCGCATGCCTTCAACCGCGTCTACAAGCCGCTGCTGGACCGGCTCGGCCTGACCTATCCGCAATATCTGGTGATGCTGGTGCTGTGGGAACGCGACGGCGTGCCGCTGAAGGATATCGGCGAGCGGTTGTTTCTGGATTCCGGCACGCTCACGCCGCTCCTCAAGCGCCTCGAGGCCGCGCAACTCGTCAAGCGCACGCGCTCGACCGAGGACGAGCGCAAGGTGCTGATCGCGCTGACGCCGCAGGGACAGGCATTGAAAGACAAGGCGCGCAGCGTGCCGCAGTCGATCCTGGCCGCATCCGACTGCACGGTGCCCGAACTGGTCGCGATGAAAAACGAGATCGTCGCGTTGCGCGATCGGCTGAATGCGGTGATTGGGGAGTAGGGCGGGCGGCTCTAGCAGAGCCGTTTTTTCGAGAAGGCGCGGCCTGAGTGCGACTTGAGATATTTCTCGAACGCCAAGGCTTTCAGTTTGTCAGGGAAAGCGCAGTACCAGACCAGCTTCCACGGCTTGAACTTCGCGGTGTGAGCGGATCTGCCGGCGTTGTGCTCCGGGACCCGTCGCTTCAGATCTTCCGTGGCACCGATGTATTCCTGATCAGGAAACTCGATGCTGCGGATGATGTAGACGTACCACATTGATGGCTCACGTCGGGGCAGTCGTCTGAGGGGAAGCGGGGATAGAACGTGTGGCAGTCCGTCTTCGCCCTTCGGGCACCGCGCGGCTGCGCCACGCGTAGCCCGAAGGGCGGAGCGTGGTGGAGCCAGGCGGGATCGAACCGCCGACCTCTTGCATGCCATGCAAGCGCTCTCCCAGCTGAGCTATGGCCCCTTAACCATCCGGCACGCCTTGGGCAGCGCGTCGGGAAAGACCCAGAACCACAGTTCTGGAATTATCTCAAGTCTCTTCATCACCTCCGACATCACCAATGATGTCGGTTACGTCCTCATCACCCTCTTCGTCGTCGGCGATGAAGGTCGAATCATCGTCATCGTCGTCCTCGAGGGTCTCATCGACCTCGATGTCGTCCTCTGATTCGGGCACGGCGGCCTTGACCTTGCCGGTGTTCTCCTCGGCATCGGCCTCCTCGAGGGAGACCATCTCTTCGGTCTCGGCCGGTTCCGGCGCGGTGTCCTGGGCCACGCTGCGCGCTTCGGCGCCGCGGGTCGGGCGCGCCGGCGCCACCGGCGCAATCGGCACCACCTCGCCAGTATATGGCGAGATCACCGGATTCTTGTTGAGGTCATAGAACTTCTTGCCCGTGGTCGGGCAAATGCGTTTGGTTCCGAGTTCGGACTTGGCCACGGCAGGAATCCTGGGAATGTCTGAAAAGCGGTGCTTCACTTGGCTAGTTGGCGGCCCGCTGTCAATAGCGCATTGCGGAGGAAAGACATGCCCGTGACGGCGGACTGACCATGTGATACCTGCGCCCGCGAGCCCCCGGGGACCATTCGAGGTCCACCTGCGGGCATTCAAGGACACAATCTTGGCTCATTCCGACCAACCGAGACCACTTCAGTCCCGCGCCAGCGGCGCTCTGACCGGGAACGTACGGGTCCCCGGGGACAAGTCGATTTCGCACCGCTCGCTCATTCTGGGCGCGCTGTCGGTCGGCGAAACTCGGATCAATGGCCTCCTGGAGGGCGAGGACGTCCTCAACACCGCCAAGTCCATGCAGGCGCTCGGCGCCACGGTCGAGCGCACCGGGGATTTTGCCTGGCGCGTGCGCGGGGTCGGCGTGGCCGGCTTTGCGCAGCCCAACGCGCCCCTGGATTTCGGGAACTCGGGGACCGGCTGCCGGCTGGTGATGGGGGCCGTCGCAGGCTGCCCGATCTCGGCGGTATTCGACGGCGACGCCTCGCTGCGCAGCCGTCCCATGGGCCGGGTGCTCGATCCGCTGGAGAAAATGGGAGCCAAGGTCGTCGCCGTTGGCGAGGGCGGTCGTCTTCCGCTGACGCTCCAGGGCGCGCGCGATCCCCTGCCGATCACCTACAAGACGCCCGTGGCCTCGGCCCAGATCAAGTCGGCCGTGCTGCTGGCGGGCCTGGCCGCGCCGGGGACGACGACCGTCATCGAGAGCGAGGCGAGCCGCGACCACACCGAGCTGATGCTCAAGCATTTTGGCGCCGATATCACGTCGGTAGCGGAAGGCCGGCATGGTCGCCACATCACACTCGTCGGCCAGCCTGAGCTGCACGGCGCCGCTGTCGTGGTGCCCGCCGATCCTTCCTCGGCAGCCTTTCCGGTCGTTGCCGCGCTGATTGCCGAAGGCTCCGATGTCGTGCTGTCCGACATCATGACCAATCCGCTGCGCACCGGGCTCTTCACGACGCTCCGCGAAATGGGCGGCTCGATCGAGGAGAGCGAGGTTCGCGGCGATGCCGGCGAGCCGATGGCGAGCTTGCGCGTGCGCGCCTCGAAACTGCGCGGCGTCGAGGTGCCGCCGGAGCGCGCGCCGTCGATGATCGACGAGTATCTGGTGCTCGCGGTGGCGGCGTCCTTCGCCGAAGGCACGACCATCATGCGCGGCCTGCACGAGCTGCGAGTCAAGGAATCCGATCGGCTGGCGGCGACCGCCGACATGTTGCGCGTCAACGGCGTGAAGGTCGAGATCTCCGGCGATGATCTGATCGTCGAGGGCAGGGGCCACGTGCCCGGCGGCGGTCTCGTCGCCACCCATATGGATCACCGGATCGCAATGTCGGCGCTGGTGATGGGCTGCGCGTCCGACAGGGGCATAAAGGTCGACGACACCGCCTTCATCGCCACCAGCTTTCCCGACTTCATTCCGATGATGCGTTCGCTGGGGGCCGATTTTTCATGATCATCGCCATCGACGGCCCCGCGGCCTCCGGCAAGGGCACGCTCGGCAAGCGCCTCGCACATCATTACGGCTATCGTCACCTCGATACCGGCGTGATCTACCGCGCTGTCGCCCATGCGCTGATCCAGGCGGGCGCCGACCTGCGTGACGAGGCGGCCGCCGTTGCGGTGGCTTTGGAACTTGATCCGGAAAAATTCGGCAATCCCGTCCTCAAGACCCAGCAGATCGGCGAGGCCGCCTCCATGGTCTCCGCAATTCCCAGGGTTCGCGAGGTCCTGGTCAATTTTCAGCGGCAATTCGCCCTCGACCCGCCCGGCGCTGTCCTCGACGGCCGCGATATTGGAACCGTGATCTGCCCCGATGCGGACGTGAAGATCTTCGTCGTCGCCGACCCCAAGGTCCGTGCCCATCGCCGCACCATGGAGGCCAGGGCACGGGGCGAGGAGGCGGACGAAGCGGCCGTGCTGGCCGACATCATTGCGCGCGACGAACGCGACCAGAATCGGCCGATTGCGCCCCTGAAACCTGCCCCCGATGCTTACTTGCTAGATAACTCCCAACTGGATATAGAAGGCGGCGTCCGGGCCGCCATCGACATCATCGAGGCCGTTCGAGCGGGCCGTCCGCGGGTTTAAGCCGCGGTCGTCATTGGAGGAAGAGCCCGCTCCCGTTCTTGAAGGTCGATATTCCGATCCCCGTTTTGGGACCGGCGACGATTTGAGGCTCCGGCAACAATTCAACGTATCGAACGCGCGGGCTCTCGCCGGCCCGCTCTTGCTGCTTTCAGGGGAAGACCCGGGGCAGCGAGCGGTCGCTCGAAGGTTTTGCGGACCTTCCGACACTGCGCGCGCGATACGCCCATCAACCCAACGGCCGGCAAAACGTCCGCAACTGGAGAACAAATGGCTTCGACTTCCGCTAATACCTACAGCCCCTCGCGTGACGATTTCGCCGCGATGCTCGATGAGTCCTTTGCAGGTGGTAATCTGCAGGAGAGCTCCGTCGTCAAGGGCAAGGTTGTTGCAATCGAAAAGGACATGGCCGTCATCGACGTCGGCCTGAAGACCGAGGGCCGCGTCGCGCTGCGCGAATTTTCCGGCCCCGGCCGTGAGAGCGACCTCAAGGTCGGCGATGAGGTGGAAGTATTCCTCGATCGCATCGAAAACGCCCTCGGCGAGGCCGTGCTGTCGCGCGACAAGGCGCGCCGCGAAGAGAGCTGGGGCAAGCTCGAGAAGGCGTTCCAGAACAACGAAAAGGTCAACGGCGTCATCTTCAACCAGGTCAAGGGCGGCTTCACCGTCGACCTCGACGGCGCCGTGGCGTTCCTGCCGCGCTCGCAGGTCGACATCCGCCCGATCCGCGACGTTGCGCCGCTGATGAACAACTCGCAGCCGTTCCAGATCCTCAAGATGGATCGCCGCCGCGGCAACATCGTCGTCTCCCGCCGCACGGTGCTGGAAGAGACCCGCGCCGAGCAGCGTCAGGAGCTGGTGCAGAACCTCGAAGAGGGTCAGGTCATCGACGGCGTGGTCAAGAACATCACCGACTACGGTGCGTTCGTTGATCTCGGCGGTATCGACGGCCTCCTGCACGTCACCGATATCGCGTGGCGCCGCGTCAACCACCCGACCGAGGTGCTCTCGATCGGCCAGACCGTGAAGGTCAAGATCATCAAGATCAACCACGAGACGCACCGCATCTCGCTGGGCATGAAGCAGCTGCTGGACGATCCGTGGCAGGGCATCGAAGCCAAGTACCCGCTGGGTGCGCGCTTCACCGGCCGTGTCACCAACATCACCGACTACGGCGCGTTCGTCGAGCTCGAGCCGGGCATCGAGGGCCTGATCCACGTCTCCGAGATGTCGTGGACCAAGAAGAACATGCACCCCGGCAAGATCGTCTCGACCTCGCAGGAAGTCGAAGTGCAGGTGCTGGAAGTCGATTCCGTCAAGCGCCGTATCTCGCTCGGCCTCAAGCAGACCATGCGCAACCCGTGGGAGGTCTTCGTCGAGAAACATCCGACCGGTTCGGTGGTCGAGGGCGAAGTCAAGAACAAGACCGAGTTCGGTCTGTTCCTGGGTCTCGAGGGCGACGTCGACGGCATGGTTCACCTCTCCGACCTCGACTGGAAGCTTCCGGGCGAGCAGGTGATCGACAACTACAAGAAGGGCGACGTGGTGAAGGCCGTGGTGCTCGATGTGGACGTCGAGAAGGAGCGTATCTCGCTCGGCATCAAGCAGCTCGAAGGCGACCCATTCGCCGAGCCGGGCGATGTCAAGAAGGGCGCGGTCGTGACCTGCGAGGTGCTCGAAGTGAAGGAAGCCGGGATCGAGGTGAAGATCACCGGTACCGACTTCACCACCTTCATCAAGCGCTCCGAGCTCGCCCGTGACCGCAACGACCAGCGCGCCGAACGCTTCGCCGTCGGCGAGAAGGTCGATGCCCGCGTCATCCAGTTCGACAAGAAGGCCCGCAAGGTCCAGGTGTCGATCAAGGCGCTCGAAGTTGCCGAGGAGAAGGAAGCCATCGCGCAGTACGGCTCCTCTGATTCGGGGGCGACGCTCGGTGACATCCTCGGCACCGCGCTCAAGAACCGCGGCGAGAACAAGTAAGCGTTACGCTTGTTTCGCAAACATCAAAGCCCCGGCATTTTGCTGGGGCTTTTTTGCGCCCGTAGCCCGGATGGAGCGCAGCGAAATCCGGGTATCTTTGCGCGGCGAGCCGATCCCGGATTATGCTGCGCTCCATGCGGGCTACGCGGTTACCAGCCTTGCTTTCTTCAAATTGCGTCGCAATTGATGTATCCAGATAAGCCGATGGTCACGCTGCGACTGCAAAAGGCGTGAGCCCACATATTTGGAGATTTTTCGATGTCGCTCGATTCGGACATCATCGTCGATCGCCGCCGGATCCGCCGCAAGCTGACATTCTGGCGCGTCGCTGCCGCGCTGGTCGCGATCGCGGCGATTGCGGGCTTTGCGCTCGTCGCGACGCCGGGCGTGCGCGGTACATTCGCGTCCGCCGGCTCGATCGCGCGCGTCCAGATCGATGGTCTGATCCGCAGCGATTCCGAGCGCACCCAGGCGCTGGAGCGGCTGGAGAATTCCCGCGCGGCCGCTGTCATCGTTCACATCAATTCGCCGGGCGGCACCACCGCCGGCTCCGAGCAGCTCTATGATTCGCTGACGCGGCTGAAGGCGAAGAAGCCGCTCGTCGTGGTGGTCGAGGGGCTTGCCGCTTCCGGTGGCTACATCACCGCGATCGCAGCTGACCACATCATCGCCCAGCAAAGCTCGCTGGTCGGCTCGATCGGCGTGCTGTTCCAATATCCGAACGTCGCCGATCTCCTGAAGATCATCGGCGTGAAGGTCGAGGAGGTGAAATCCTCGCCGTTGAAGGCTGCGCCGAACGGCTTCGAACCCACCAGCCCCGAAGCGCGGGCCGCGCTCGATGCACTGGTGAAGGACTCCTACGCCTGGTTCAAGGGACTGGTGAAGGAGCGCCGCGGCATGGATGACGCGCAGCTCGAGAAAGTCGCCGATGGCCGCGTTTTCACCGGTCGGCAGGCGATCGAGCTGAAGCTGATCGACCAGCTCGGCGACGAGAAAACTGCGGTGACATGGCTCGTCGAGCAGAAGGGCGTCAAGAAGGACCTGCCGGTTCGCGACTACAAGCTCGAGCCCCGCTTCGGCGATCTGCCATTCCTCAAGTCGGCGGCCACCGTCACGCTCGAAGCCATCGGTTTGAGCTCGCTGGCGCATCAGATCGAGCGCAGCGGCGTCACGCAGGCGGTCGATCGGATCGGTTTGGACGGAATGCTCGCGCTGTGGCAGCCCGCCGCGTCAAATTGACCGGGAACCGGGCGAGGCCGAGAGGGTTTTCCCGTTCGGCTTGTGCTGTGACAGACCCCCTTTCAGACCTTTGTCACGCACTTTAGCGCTGTCCAAGCTTGATTTAGCGTCTTGACAGATCAAGGCATTTTCACGGAAATGGTCATCCGCACGCTTCCGGGTCCTATCTCTCGATGATCAAATCCGAACTTGTTCAGCGTATCGCCGAGCACAACCCGCACCTTTACCAGCGGGATGTCGAGAACATTGTGAATGCGATCCTCGAGGAGATCGTCGCAGCGCTCGCGCGCGGCGATCGGGTCGAGCTGCGCGGCTTCGGTGCTTTTTCGGTGAAGCATCGCCCCGCGCGCGCAGGGCGCAATCCGCGCACCGGCGCCCATGTGCCCGTCGACCAGAAGAGCGTCCCGTTCTTCAAAACGGGCAAGGAAATGCGCGAGCGGCTGAACCGCGACCATCCGGACCCTGGCGCGCCAGACTAGGGCCGACGCCCAGGTTTACCGGCGTGGCCGCTTGATGCGGCCACAAGCATGATTCAAGGCGAGCGATCGAGATGCGAAAATTCCTGACCGCGTTGATCGTGATTCCGTTCTTCCTGCTGCTCGTGGTCTTCGCCGTCGCCAACCACCATTTCGTCACGGTTTCCTTCGACCCCTTCAATTCGGCCGATCCGTCGCTGTCGGTCGCCCTGCCGTTGTTCCTGCTCCTGATCCTGGTGGCGTTTCTGGGAGTGCTGGCCGGTGGCTGTGCCGTCTGGTTCGGCCAGCGGCATTGGCGGCGGGCGGCGCGCCGGCACGAGGCCGATGCGCGCTCGGCGAGGTCCGAATTGGCGGACTTGAGGGCCTCCGCGGCCGCCTCGCGGCCCGATCCGCAGCGGCTGCCGGTCCTCCCCACCGGGGCCGGCCTTTACGGTCCCGTCGGGCGAGACAAGCAGCGCGCGACGTTGTAGAAGCGGCCGCATCGAAAACCCCGTTTTTCCGGCCGCGGCTTCGCGGCCTCCTTGCGCTTCGAGACCATGACCCTGCTCGTCAAAATCTGCGGCCTGTCCACGCGCGAGACGCTTGACGTCGCGCTCGACGCCGGCGCCGACATGGTGGGGTTCGTGTTCTTTCCACCCTCGCCCAGGCATCTGTCGCTGGAAACCGGGCGGGATCTCGGCCGGCAGGTCAAGAAGCGTGCGCTGAAGGTCGCGCTCACGGTGGATGCCGACGACGCGACGCTCGACAACATCATGGACGCGCTGTCGCCGGACATTCTTCAGCTCCACGGCAAGGAGAGCACCGCGCGGCTGCGCGACATCAAGCAGAGGTTCGGCCGCCCGGTGATGAAGGCGCTGCCGATCGAGACGGCGGCCGATCTCGCGGTGCTGCCCGGCTACGCCGCGGTCGCCGACCGCATCCTGTTCGATGCCCGTCCGCCGAAGGACGCAACCCGGCCTGGCGGGCTGGGCGCGCCCTTCGACTGGCACCTTTTGGAAAACCTCGATCTGAAGCTGCCCTATATGGTCTCCGGCGGGTTGCACGCCCAGAACGTCGCAGAGGCCCTGCGACTCACCGGCGCCGGCGGCGTCGATGTCTCCTCCGGGGTCGAGAGCGCCCCCGGCGTGAAGGACCCGGAGATGATCAAAGCCTTTATTCGCGCGGCGCGCGCCACCCAAGAGTTGAGCGTACGATGAACATCGCCAAACCAAACTCCTACCGCAGCGGCCCGGACGAGCGCGGCCATTTCGGCATCTTCGGCGGGCGCTTCGTCGCCGAAACCCTGATGCCGCTGATCCTCGATCTGGAGAAGGCCTACAACGCGGCCAGGGCCGATCCGGCCTTCCAGGCCGAGATGAACGGCTATCTCAAGAACTATGTCGGCCGGCCCTCGCCGCTCTATTTCGCCGAGCGCCTCACCGAGCATCTCGGCGGCGCAAAAATCTACTTCAAGCGCGAGGAGCTGAACCACACCGGCTCGCACAAGGTGAACAACGTGCTTGGCCAGATCATGCTGGCGCGGCGCATGGGCAAGAAGCGCATCATCGCCGAGACCGGCGCCGGCCAGCACGGCGTCGCCACCGCGACGCTTTGCGCGCGCTTCGGCCTGGAATGCGTGGTCTATATGGGCGCCGTCGACGTCGAGCGGCAGCAGCCCAACGTCATACGCATGGAGATGCTGGGCGCCAAGGTGTTTCCGGTGCAATCGGGCACGCGCACGCTGAAGGACGCCATGAACGAGGCGCTGCGCGACTGGGTCACCAACGTGCACAACACCTTTTACTGCATCGGCACGGTGGCTGGTCCCCATCCCTATCCGACGCTGGTGCGTGACTTCCAGTCGGTGATCGGCAATGAGACCAAGGTGCAGATGCAGGAAGTCGAAGGCCGGCTGCCCGATTCGCTCGTCGCCTGCATCGGCGGCGGCTCCAATGCCATGGGCCTGTTCCATCCCTTCCTCGACGATCCCTCGGTCGAGATCTTTGGCGTCGAGGCTGCGGGCCACGGGCTCACGCAATTGCATGCGGCCTCGATCGCGGGCGGCCGTCCCGGCGTGCTGCACGGCAACCGCACCTATCTCCTGATGAACGAGGACGGCCAGATCCAGGACGCGCACTCGATCTCGGCCGGTCTCGACTATCCCGGCATCGGCCCCGAGCATTCCTGGCTGCACGAGATCGGCCGCGTCAACTATCTCTCCGCGACCGACGACGAGGCGCTCGCAGCATTCCAGCTATTGTCGCGGCTCGAAGGCATCATCCCGGCGCTGGAGCCCGCGCATGCCATCGCCAAGGTGATGGAGCTCGCGCCGAAGCGGCCCAGGGATCACTTGATGGTCGTCAATCTCTCCGGCCGCGGCGACAAGGACGTCCCGCAAGTCGGCGATATCCTGAGGGGCAAGACCAAGTGACCACGCGTATCGATACCCGCTTTGCCGAGCTGAAGAAGCAGGGCCGCTCGGCCTTCGTCACCTTCGTGATGGCTGGCGATCCCGATCCGGCGACGTCGCTCGAGATCATCAAGGCATTGCCGAAGGCCGGCGCCGACGTGATCGAGCTCGGCATGCCCTTCACCGATCCGATGGCCGACGGCCCGTCGATCCAGGCAGCGGGCCTGCGCGCGCTCAAGGTTGGCATGACGCTCAAGAAGACGCTCGAGCTCGTGCGCGGCTTCCGCAAGGACGACAATGCCACGCCGATCGTGCTGATGGGCTACTACAATCCGATCTACATCTACGGCGTCGACAAGTTTCTCGCCGATGCCAAGACCGCCGGCGTCGATGGCCTCATCATCGTCGATCTGCCACCGGAGGAAGACGACGAGCTCTGCCTGCCCGCGATGAAGGCCGGCCTCAACTTCATCCGCCTGGCGACACCGACGACCGACGACAAGCGCCTGCCGGCCGTGCTCGCCAACACCTCGGGCTTCGTCTACTACGTCGCCATCACTGGCATCACCGGTGCGGCTGCTGCCGATGCCACGGCCGTGAGCGAGGCGGTTGCGCGCATCAAGCGGCATACAAAATTGCCGGTCTGCGTCGGCTTCGGCATCCGGACGCCGGATGCTGCCCGCGCCATCGCATCGCACGCCAATGGCGCGGTGGTCGGCACCGCGCTGGTCGATGCCCTCAAGAACAGCCTCGATGCGGAGGGGCGCGCCACCGGCAAGACCGTTGACGCCGTCGCCGAATTGACCGCATCCCTCGCCCAGGGCGTGCGGGGCGCGCCGCAGGCGGCGGAATAGGCCATAATTCCGCTTCTAAAGCGCGATGAGGTTGAGTTGAATCGTCATCGCGCTTT
The DNA here is from genome assembly GCF_059803455.1 of Bradyrhizobium sp. UFLA05-108. Taxonomy (NCBI): domain Bacteria; kingdom Pseudomonadati; phylum Pseudomonadota; class Alphaproteobacteria; order Hyphomicrobiales; family Nitrobacteraceae; genus Bradyrhizobium; species Bradyrhizobium sp. UFLA05-108. The sequence continues at coordinate 19,921 of NZ_JBANAZ010000006.1, forward strand.
AGCTCTTTGTTTGAGCATGATCTTGTCGGAAAACCACTTCACACTTTTCCGGATCATGCTCTAACGCGGGCCACATAGCGGCTTGCCGGGGAAAGTCCCGGCCGCCATATATCTCTTCAAGCCATCCCAGGGCGGGATGGCTAATCGGAGCAAACCATGAACTGGCTCACCAATGTGGTCCGGCCGAAAATCCGCAACATGCTGCGGCGGGAGACGCCGGAGAATTTGTGGATCAAATGCCCGGATTCCGGGCAGCTCGTGTTCTACAAGGACGTCGAGGCCAACCAGTTCGTCATCCCCGGCTCGAACTATCACATGCGCATGGGCGCGGTGGCGCGGCTCAAGTCGATCTTCGACAACGAGACCTGGTTCGACGTCGCTCTGCCGGAGGTCGCCCCCGATCCGCTGAAATTCCGCGACGAAAAGAAATATGCCGATCGCATCAAGGATGCGCGCGCCCGCACCAATCTGAACGATGCGATCAAGGTCGGCTACGGCAAGCTCGAAGGCGCCGCCGTCGTCATCGCCGTGCAGGACTTTGACTTCATGGGCGGCTCGCTCGGCATGGCCGCGGGCGAAGCCATCGTGCGCGGGCTCGAGCTCGCGGTCGAGAAGAAGTCGCCGTTCATCGTGTTCGCAGCCTCGGGCGGCGCCCGCATGCAGGAAGGCATCTTGTCGCTGATGCAGATGCCGCGCACGACTGTCGCCGTGCAGATGCTGCGCGAAGCCAGGCAGCCCTACATCGTGGTGCTGACCAACCCGACCACCGGCGGCGTCACCGCGTCCTATGCGATGCTCGGCGACGTGCAGATCGCCGAGCCGGGTGCGCTGATCGGCTTTGCCGGCGCCCGTGTCATCGAGCAGACCATCCGCGAGAAGCTCCCCGAAGGTTTCCAGCGCGCCGAGTACCTGAAGGAGCACGGCATGGTCGACATGGTCGTGCACCGTCACGACCTGCGCCCCACCCTGGCGCGACTCTGCCGCCTCCTGACCAGGTCGCCGGCACTCGAGGTCGTGTCGAAATCAGCGCAGCCGGTGACGAGCGCGGCGCAGATCGTATCGGCCCCCGAAGTGGCGCCGGCCGCACCGCACGCGTGAACGCCTCCGCTGACAGCGCAAAGCCGTCGCTCGGTGCTGTAGTCGAGCGGCTCTCGGCACTGCATCAAAAGCGTATCGATCTCGGGCTCGAGCGGATGCATCGCCTGCTCGAGCGGCTCGGCCATCCCGAGCGCAAGCTGCCGCCGGTAATCCACATTGCCGGCACCAACGGCAAGGGCTCGACGCTTGCCTATCTCCGCGCAACGCTCGAAGCAGCAAACCTGCGCGTTCACGCCTATACCTCGCCGTATCTGGTCCGGATCAACGAATGCTTCCGGCTCGGCCGCCTCAATGGCGGCGTGCTGGTCGGTGACGACGAGCTGCGTGCCGCGCTTGAGGAGGTCGAGCGCGTCAATGCCGGCGAGGCCGCGACCGTGTTCGAGCTCAAGACCGCCGCCGCCTTTCACTTGTTCGCGCAAAATCCGGCCGATGTGGTGCTGCTCGAAGTCGGCCTCGGCGGACGACTCGATTCGACCAACGTGATCGATACGCCCGCGGCCTCCGTGATCACGCCGATCAGCATGGACCACATGGATTTCCTCGGGGATAGCTTGAGCGCGATTGCCGGCGAGAAAGCAGGGATCATCAAGCGAGGCGTGCCCGTGATATCGGCCGAGCAGACGGGCGAGGCGACGGCGGTGATCGAAGCGCAGGCCAAGCGCATGCGTGCGCCGCTGTTTGCTGCAAACGAGGGCTGGCACGTCAATGTCGAGCACGGACGTCTCGTCTATTCCGACGATCGCGGTCTGATGGATCTTGCGGCGCCGCGCCTGTTCGGCCGTCACCAGTTCGACAATGCCGGCCTTGCGATCGCGACGCTGCGCGCGTTGAGCGCCTTCAAGATACCTCATGCGGCGTTCGAAGCCGGAATCCTCGGTGCCGAATGGCCGGCGCGGATGCAGCGGATCACCTCCGGAGCGCTGCTCGGCTGGGGACCACGGGGCTCCGAGATCTGGCTCGATGGCGGACACAACGCGGAGGGCGGCCGCGTCGCGGCCGCCGCGCTCGGCGATCTCGAGGAGCGGGTGTCGCGTCCCCTGGTCGTGATTGCCGGGATGATGGCCAACAAGGACGCGCAGGGGTTTCTGGCCAATTTCGCCGGCCTTACCCGCCACATCATCGCGGTGCCGATCCCGGAAACCGAGAACGCCATGCCGGTCGACCGGCTTGCGGATGCCGCGCGCAGCTTTGGCATGCGCGTCGAGATCGCGCCCGGCGTCGAGGCCGCGCTGCGCGCGCTGTCACGGCTCGCCCATGACGTGCCGCCGCGCATCCTGATCACCGGCTCGCTTTACCTCGCCGGTCACGTGCTCGACATCAACGGCACGCCTCCTGCATGAAACTCTCGTGTCCCGGACGCGGCGCGGCATGTCATGACGCGACGCAGAGCCGGGACCCAGTGCTTGTTTTGTGGGCCCCGGCTCTGCAGCGCATCACTACGTGCTGCGCTGCGTCCGGGGCACGAGATTGGGAACGACGATGCGTTTTGCCGCGATTGCCGACGTCCATGGAAACTATCTCGCGCTGGAGGCGGTGCTGGCCGATATCCGTGCACACGGCATCAAGGACATCGTCAATCTCGGCGACATGCTGAGCGGGCCGCTCGATGCACGACGGACGATCGATATCCTGATGTCTCTGGACGCCGTGCACGTACTCGGCAACCACGATCGCTATCTGCTCGACCGTCCTCCGGAGAAGATGGGCTCATGGGATCGTCCCGCCCATGGGCAGCTAGACGGTTCTCATCTTGACTGGCTACGCGCGCAGCCGATGACGCGCGTGTTTCGTGACCAGGTGTTCCTCTGCCACGCGACGCCGGAGGACGACGAGGTCTATTGGCTCGATACCGTTCATTCCGATGGGACCGTTGCGATGTCGCCGCTGGATCGCATCGAGCAGCTCGCGCACGGCATCGCGCAATCCCTGATCCTCTGCGCGCACACGCATCTTGCGCGCGCCGTGCGGCTACGTGACGGTCGGACGATCGTCAATCCCGGCAGCGTCGGCAGCCCCGGCTATCGCGATGAGCATCCGTATCCGCACCTCGTCGAGGCCGGCACGCCGCACGCGCGCTATGCGATCCTCGAGCTGGTGAACGGTGCGTGGCAGATGACGTTCCGCCACATCGCTTACGATCACGAGGCGATGGCCGCGCTTGCGCGGCGCAACGGTCAGGGTGAGCTCGCGAACGCGCTCGCGACGGGGTGGATCAGATAGACATCTTCGCCGTACCGGGCGGGGCCTGCTTCAGCATCTTCATGGGATCCGCCACCTTCTGCTTCAGCTGCACGAAGGTGCATTGCCGCGGTGCCTTGTCGGGTCGCCAGCGCTGGATCGAGGTGCCGTGGCGAAAGCGTTCGCCGCTGAAATGGTCGTAGCAAACCTCCACAACCAGCTTCGGCTTGAGTGGGCACCATTTCGCCGAGCGTTCGGTGGACCACCGGCTTGGACCGCCCGGCGCGTTGCCGGTGAAGCCGGGCTCGCCGATCAGCGCTTCCAGCTTCTCGGTCAGCGCCGGCTTCTCCCCCTGCTTCATCGCCGAGGTGAAGCCGACATGGTGCAGGAGGCCCTTGTCGTCATAGAGCCCGAGCAGCAGCGAGCCGACCACCTTGCGGCCGGCGATCCTGTTGGTCGCATAGCGGAAGCCGCCGACCACGCAATCCGCGCTGCGAAATCGCTTGATCTTCTGCATGCCGTCGCGCGTTCCGGCCTGATAGGGCAGGTCGACGCGCTTGGCGATGACGCCGTCCGAGCCGCCGCCGGATCGTGCCAGCCATTTTTGCGCGGTGGCAGGGCTCAACGTAACCGGTGAGAGACGGAAGTTCGCACCGTTCCGGAAACTGATTTTCGCGAAAGCTTCCAGCGCCGGCCTTCGTTCGCTCAGTGGCTTCCCTGCAAGCTGCTTGTCTTTGACGCTTTTCAGCAGATCGAACGCGAGAAAGAGCGCCGGCGTGTCCTGAGAGAGCTTCTTGACCCGGCTCGCGGCGGGATGAATTCGTTGCAGCAGCGCGTCAAAGGAAAAGCCCTTGCCCTGCAGCACGACGATCTCGCCGTCGAGCACGAAGCTGCGCGCCTTGAGCTTCAGTGCGGCGGCAACGAGCTCGGGAAAATAGCGCGCGAGATCCTCACCGGACTTGGAGCGAAGATCGACACTCTTGCCATCGCGCGAAAGCAGGCAGCGAAAGCCATCCCATTTCGGCTCGTACTGCCATTCCCGTCCGCGCGGGATAGCATCGACCGAGCGTGCCTCCATGGCAACGAGTGAGGTGGATCTGTGCGCGCGTTTTCCGGGAGGGGCAGGCAAGAGCGGGCCTCGTCAACTCAGGACATGCCTCCCAACGCAAAACGGCCGGCATTTCGCCGGCCGTTGTCGAAAATAATCGTCGCGAAAACGGATCAGACCGCAGCGGTGATCCACTGCTGCAGCTTTGCCTTCGGTGCTGCGCCGACCTGGCGCGAGGCCATCTCGCCGCCCTTGAAGATCATCAGGGTCGGGATCGACATCACGCCGTACTTCGACGCGGTCTTCGGGCTCTCGTCGACGTTGAGCTTGACGATCTTGACCTTGTCGCCCATCGCGCCGGCGATCTCGTCGAGCGCGGGGGCGATCATGCGGCAGGGGCCGCACCATTCGGCCCAGAAATCGACGACCACCGGGCCGTTCGCCTTGAGCACTTCGGCTTCGAAATCGGAATCAGAAACCTTACCAACGGCCATGGGGATACCTCGCACAATGAGAGAAGGGCGCGACGGGAATCGCGCCCGAGATCATGGCGTCAACCTATGAACGGCGCCTTGCCGGGTCAAGGATGCTCACGCCGACATGAAGGGATGCCAGCGCCGCGTCCAGCGCGGGAGCGGAAATCTCCATATATTCAAGGGTCTCGGTCCAGAGCAGGACCGCTCTGACCGGCGTTTGGGGATAAAGGGAGGAGAGCACGGCCCGGTACAGCGCGAGTTGGCGGACATAAGCCGCCGGCGCCTCCGCGGCGCTCTTCGGCGCCACCTGATTGGTCTTGAAATCGACGATCAGGACCTCCCTGGGGGTTACCACCAGCCGGTCGATCTGGCCCGACACCAGCGCTGGCGGCCGGCCGGATCGGTCCAGCCGGCCGACGATGGCGACCTCGGCGCGGCTGCCGGCGGCAAACACGGCGGCAAAACGCGGTGCGGCGATCAAGGCGAGCACCTTGTCGGCCAGCGCCACGCGGTCGGCCTCCGGCCAGTCCGCGGCGTTGCGCGCCATGAAGCCGAGCGCGGCCTCGCGCCGGCGGTCGGTGGCGATGTCGGGCAGGGATTGCAGCAGCCGGTGCACCAGCGTACCGCGCTGCAATGCAAGGGCCCGGGACTGGACCGATTCGCCTGTCCGGACAGCGCGGCCTCCCTCGGCGGCTTGGCCCGAGGGGCGCAGCGGATCGTCATCGAGGATTTCTTTCGGCGCTGGGGTACGCAGCCAGTCCGGCAGCGCGATTGTCTCGTCAACGGAGGTCGCAGGCGTGCCCAGCGGCGCGACGTCCTCCCGACGGGCAAAGCGGGTCACCTTTCCAAGCGGCGTCTCCATCGTCTGCTTCTCAAGGCCGGAACCGGCGAGGCCCTTGTCGACGAGGTCGTACCAGCAGAGCTTGCGCACCGTGTTCATGTTACCGGGCATGCAGCCGCCGACGATCAGCCGGTCGGCCGCGCGCGTCATTGCGACATAGAGCAGGCGGCGATATTCGTCCTCGGTCTCCTCGAGCATCGCCTTGCGCGCGTCGATGACGGGTTTCGGATCGTCCGCCTTCCGCCCGGCCCAGACCACGACCTCACTGCCATTGCCGCGCGGCACATGGATCAGGCGCAGGCGCTGCGTGTCCGCGGGCGAGGACGTGGTGTCGACCATGAACACCACGGAGGCTTCCAGACCCTTGGCGCCGTGCACGGTCATGACGCGGACCTCGTCGCGCGAGATCTCCATGTCGCGCTTCACCTCGGTGTCGGCCGAGCGCAGCCAGGCCATGAAACCTTGCAGCGAGGCCGGCGCCTTGCGCTCGTAGTTGAGCGCGAGCTCCAAGAATTCGTCGAGCGCATCGTTGGCTTCAAAGCCGAGCCGGCGCAGGATGCGCGCGCGGCCTTCGTCGCCGCCAAGCAGCCAGGCATAGAATGCGAACGGCGTCTCATTGCGCGCGTGGACGTCGCAGGCTTCCAGCCGGCGCTGCACGGCTGTGAATTTCTCGCTTGTCCGCGCGTGCTCGGCCAGCGCACGGCGCAGCGATCCCTTACGGTCCCAGGCGAGTGCAAACAGGTCGTCATCGTCGAGGCCGAACAGCGGGCTCTTCAGCGCCACCGCGAGCGCAAGATCATCCTGTGGCAGGAGCAGCGCATCGGCGAGGTTCATCAAATCGATGATCGCGATGTGCTCGGTCAGCTTCAACCGGTCGGCGCCGGCGACGGGGATGCCGGCGTGCTTCAGCGCCTGGATCACCGCGTCGAACGCGTTGCCGCGCCGCCGCACCAGGATCAGCATGTCGCCATAGCGCAGCGGCCGCCGCTCACCTTCGTGACCCGTCAGCGTGCCACTCTCCACCAGACGCTTGATCTCGGCCTGGATGCGGCGGGCGAGCTTCACCTCGGGGCTGGTGACGGAAACGCCGTCGAATGGCGCGCGCCAGCCTTCGATGTCCTGCCTGTCGTCGGCTTCCGCAAGGTCCCAAAGCTCGATCAGGCTCGGGCCGGCATCGCTGAGCGCATTGTGCAGGGGATGGCCGATCTCGATCGCGTGGATGCTCTTGTAGATGTCCGGCTCGCGGAACACGCGGTCGACCGAGTGCAGGATCGTGGCGCCCGAGCGAAATGAATAGGTGAACGCGACGGGATCGAATTTCAGCCCGGCTGCGGTGAATTTGCGGTGCAGCTCGCGCCGGCGCGCGTCGAATTCGTGCGGCGCGGCGCCCTGGAACGAGAAGATCGACTGCTTCTCGTCGCCGACGGCGAAGATGGTCCGGTTGAGGCCCTCACGCGCGCCCTCGCCGGCGGTGAACTCGGAGATGATGTGCGCGACGATGTCCCATTGCCGCGGGCTCGTGTCCTGCGCCTCGTCGATCAGCACATGATCGACGCCGCGGTCGAGCTTGTAGTGCACCCAGCCCGAGCTGATGCGGTTCAGCATCGTCAGCGTCTTGTCGATGAGGTCGTCGTAGTCGAGCAGCCCGCGCTCCTGCTTTTCGCGGCGGTAGTTCGCCGCCGCGGCGGTCGCAATGTGCAGGAGAGCCTCGGTGCGGTCGCGCACGGTGACCGCGCGGCGCTTCTCGATCAATGCGCCGAGGCGCAGCGCCTCGGCCTCGAACAGGCGCGCGACGGAGGGGTTGTGATCGCCGAACTTCCTGGTCAGCACGGCCTTGCGTGGCAGCTTCTCGTCGGTAAGGAAGACGCTGAGATAGGCATCGACCTGCGCGCTGCCGGAAAACACTTTTGCCGCACGCAGCCGCTCTGCCTGGTCGTTATCGGACTTGCTGCCGTCCTCCAGCGCAAAGGCGATGTCGTCCCAGCGCGATCGCGGCAGGAAGGGGCCATCGAGAATTTCAAGCTCGAGGTCTTCCATGCGGTCAGCGGCATCGACGCCCAGCACCGCCGCCATCTCCGCGGCAGCTGCCTCGGCGCTGCCGGCCGCATCGGTCCAGGCCATGAAGTGATCGCGGCTGAGGCAGGCTTCACGCACAACCTCCTTGAACGTGACGTCCGCGGCGTGCGCCATCGCCGTGAGCAAGGCGCGGCCGGTGACGCTATCAGGATCGCGCGCGGCCTCCAGCAGCACCTTCAGATTGGCGCGCTCCATCATGTCGGTCTGGTCGCGCTCGTCGATCACGGCGAAGCGTGCCGGCACGTTGGCCTCGAACGGGAACTGCTGGAGCAGTCGGGTGCACAGCGCGTGGATGGTCTGCACCTTCAAGCCGCCCGGCGTCTCCAGTGCACAGGCGAACAGCTTTCGCGCCTCACGACGCAGCTTTGCGGTGGGATAGGGGATCCCGGCGGCGCGGATCGCATCGTCAAGCGCTGTGTCATCCAGCGTCACCCAATGGCCGAGCGTCGTGAACACGCGCTCGGCCATGTTGGCGGCTGCCGCCTTGGTGAAGGTGATGCAGAGGATCTTTTCCGGAGGCACGCCCGACAGCAACAGGCGGATGACCCGCTGCACCAGCACATGCGTCTTGCCCGAGCCGGCATTGGCCGACACGAAGGCCGATGCGTTCGGGTCGGTGGCGCGCGCCTGCGTCGCGCGCACGGCATCAGGGATGGGGCGCGGCGCCTTCACCATTCCTCGATCCCTAAGCCGCCGGCGGCGGACCATTCCTTGATACGTGCGAGATCGTCATAGCTGCCGTAGCGGTTGGTCCACATCGGCAGGTTCAACGAGGTGTAGGCCTGGTTCTCGTCCTCGAAGGCGCGGATCAGCGCTTCCAGCTTGTTTCGCGCTTCCGTGGCTGCGGTGTCCGGCGGCTGCGGTGTGTCACTCGGCTTGATCTTGAGCTCCAGGATGCGCTCCTCGCCCGGCGGATTGTTGCCGCTCAGCCGAACGTAAACGAGCTGGCTGACGGATGAGCCGGCGTCGATGTCGGGAAAACCGCCCTCGCGCAGGATCGCCGCTTCCAGCGTGAGCTGCGGCGACAATCCCATGCGCACCTGCTTGCCGGTCGGCGGCTGGCCGGTCTTGTAGTCGAGGATCGCGTAACCGCCGCCCTGGCGCTGCTCGATGCGATCGGCGCGCGCGGAGAGATAAAACGTGCGCTCATTGTCGAGCGGGATTGATATCTCGCCGCGGGTCTCGGCGGCGATCGCCTCGATCGCGTCGCGCCGCGCCTGCTCCCATTCGCCAAACCAGCGTGCGATACGCTGGAAACGCGGCCACCACAACGCCCGCGCTTCCGGGCGCTCCATCAGCGGCGCAAAATGCTTTTCGCCGATCGCACGCAGGACACGCACCGGATCCTGCGGCAAGCGGGCGGCATAGACTTCCGTGAACTCGCCCAGGGCATCGTGGATGGCAGAGCCGCGGTCGGCAGCGGAGAGCGGCATGTCGACGGGATCGAGCGCGTCGAGCCGCAAAATGTATTTTGCGTAGATCGTGTAGGGATCGCGCAGCCAATCCTCGATCGCGGTGACCGACAGCTTCAGCGGCCGCGTTGCGCGCGGCGGCCGCGGCTCGGGCTGCTTGATCGGCTTGACCTCGTCGGGCTGATCCAGCGCGCTCGCGAACAGGACATATTTTTCACCTGCGCGTTTTGCCGCCTTCCAATGCTCGTCGCCCGCGACCGCTTCCAGCCGGTGCAGGAAGCGCGAGGCCACCGCCGGCGCGCCGCCGGCCTTGGCGGAATGGGTCAGGATCACCTCGTCGGCGCCGAGCAGCTGCGCGAAGTCATGCGCGGAGAGGCCGATGCGGCGCTCCGGCAGATCGAGACCGAGCTCGTGCCGCATCGGGCGGCTGAGCCAGGGATCGATGCGCGGCGAGGGTGGCCACACGCCTTCGATAAGCCCGCCGACGATGATGCGGTCGGCCTGCATCAGGCGCGATTCCAGAGGACCATAGATCTGGAGCCGCGCGCCGGGCTTGTCCGGCCGCCGCACCGCGCGGTCGCCGAACGCGGTCTGGAACACGTCGGCATAGTCTGGCAGCGGAACCACCAGCCCGCTCGTCGTGCCGCCGCGCAGGAGATCGTCGAAGGCGGCGGCGAGCGCCAACCCTTCGCGATCCTCGAACGCAAGCGCGATGCCCTGCTCGTCGCGCGACAGCGCGATCAGGATCTCGCGATGGCGATGCGCGAGCTCGGCGAAATCGTGAGGTTTTGACGATGCCAGACTCTCGATCGGCGCCAGCGCCGCCTGCAACGCCGCGATCAGTGCCTGGATACGATCGAGGTTTTCGGCCTTCAGCCGTGCGCGGGGCTCATTTCGATGCAGAGCGGAGACCTCGCTCCGCCAGAGTTTTCCAAGCTCATCGCGGAAGCGGGTGAACTCGCGCGAGAGCCCCGCCGTGCCGGGCGGCGGGCGGGTGCCGCGCAACACCGCGAGCTCCAAGCCCTCGATTGCGGCCGTCCACGCACCGGGCACCGCGCCGAGCCGGCACAGCGGATGCTTCAGCAGCGCAAGCAAGGTCGGCGGCTCCAGGCCCTTGGTCGCAACTTCCGCCGCAAGGCGCGCAAACGTGCCGGCGGAGGTTTCCATCAGCACGTCGCCGCCGGAATCGTCGAAGGCGAGATCCCAGCGCGCGAGCGCCGCCATCACCCGCCGCGCGAGCGCGCGATCCGGTGTCACCAGCGCGGCGGATTTGTCGAGATGCCGCGCCTCGCGCATCGCAATCGCAATCGCGAGCGCTTCCATCTCGGGATTGGGCGCCTCGACGACGGCGAGCCCTTTCATGCCGGCGGCGATCTTGCCGGCGACATCGCGCTGCTTCAGCCGGTCGTGCCACCTCTCGGTCGCGCTTGACGGCCGCATCACTTCGGAAGCGAGGAGATCGCGTCCGCCTTCCGCCGGCGGTTGGAGGATATCGACGTCGCTGCGCTTGATGCCGAAGCGCTGCAGCAGCGCGTGCATGGCATATTGCGGATGATTGGAGGCGGGATGTTCCGCGAACTGGCCCAGCGCATCGCGCACGCCGCCGATGGTTCTCCAGGCGTCCTCGTCGAGATCGGTGTCGAGTCCCGGCAGCACCACTGCGCCATGCGGGAGCGAAGCAACCGCGTGCAGGAATTTGGCGGTGGCCGGCATCGAACCGGTCGAGCCCGCTGCGATCACGGGTCCTGTGCGATGCGCGGTCAGCCGCTTTGCCTCTGCGGCGATCAGTTGATCGCGCCGCGCCGCGGGTTCGATCCGGTTGATCTCGGCGAGATGGCTCGGCCAGGCCTCGCGCGCGATGCGCAGGAACTGAAGCGAATGTTGCCAGTATTGATCGAGCTGGTCGGGAATGAGTCCGTCGAGCGCGCTCCAGTCGACGCCGCGCGTCACCATGTCGTCGATGAGGCGCGCAAGATCCGAGGCGAGCGCCAGCGTCGAGGCGGGGCCGCCGACCACCAGCGGCGCCAACACCTCGCCTTTGGCCCAGGCCGCCACCAGCCGGGCCAGCGTCAGCCTGCGTTCGAGCTCGCCAAGGCGCGGCGGAATGTCGAGCGGTGTTGTGCCGGAAAACTGCTCGGCCTCGTCGGCAAAAGCGAGTTCGTCCTCGTCGATATCGCCGAGGGCGACGATGCGCGGCAACACCACCGCGTCCGCCTTCATTTCCTCCAGGAAGATCTCGCGCACAACGCGCATCGCGCGCCGCGTCGGCAGATAGAGCGTGGCGTCCGCCAGCCGCGCCGGTTCGCTGCGCGCCTCAAAGCCATCGACCAGCCGGCCGTCGAGCAGCGCGGCGACGACCGTACGCAGGAAGGGAACCGAAACTGGAACGGTGAAGACGCGCATGAGCTGCCTGATTCGCCGACGCAGGATGCATCATGGTCCGCTGTTAGCAGCACTTGGTAGGGTGGGCAAAGGCGCGCTTGCGCCGTGCCCACCACTTCCGAGTCCGATCGTTTGATGGAAGAGGTGGGCACGCTGCGCTTTGCCTCCTACGAAGTCGACCGTGGGCCTTAAGCCACGCTCTCCAGAAACGCCTCTTCGGCGGCGTGCACGGCATCGGGGGTGCCGACGTGCATCCACAGGCCGTCGAGGCGGAGGCCGAACAGCCGCTCCTGCTCGCCGGCGCGATCGAACATTTTCGTCAGCGAGAACCCGCCCTTGGGTGCGCCGGCGAAGATCGTCGGCGAGATGATGGCCGCACCCGCATAGACGAACGGCACCACCTGGTTCTCGCGGCGGGCCCGCAAGGTACCGTCCGGCAGCATCGAGTAGTCGCCGCGGCCGCTATAGCCGATGCTGCTCGCGGTCGGCGCCATCAACAACAGGATGTCCATCCGCGCCGGGTCGAAATTCTCCGCAAGCCGCTCCAGGTTGGAGCGCACGCCGTCGATCCAGAGCGTGTCGGAGTTGACGTGGAAGAAGGGGGCATCGCCCAGCAGCGGCAGCGCCTTGACCACGCCGCCGCCGGTGCCGAGCACCTGGTCGCGCTCGTCCGAGATGATCACGCGCGGCTGCTTGCGGCCGGCGACGTGGTCGATGATCTGGTCCGGCAAATAGTGCACGTTGACCACGGCTTCGTCGACGCCGGCCTGGCCGAGCTTGTCGAGCACGTGGTCGAGCAGCGGCTGGCCTGCGACGCTCACCAGCGGTTTCGGCATCTTCTCCGTCAGGGGGCGCATGCGCAGGCCGAGGCCGGCTGCGAGCACCATGGCTTTGGTCGGTTTGACGGGCATGCCTGACTTTCTCGAAAACCTCAATTTCGCGGCCCCAGCAATCCTAGCACGCGGATCAGCCGGCCAAACCGCCATAATCACCTGGGATGACGTTTGTACGACGGGTGTTGCAATCAAGCTCCCGCGGATGTGGACCGCGCCTTTTTCCTCTTGTCGCCCTGCTTGAGGAAGTTGACGCCGATCTGGTCGCCATTGACCCAGGCAAGCTCGCAGCGCCGGTAGGCCAATCCGGTCGACGACGACAGTAGAAAAAATTCCTTGAGGTGCAGGCCCTCGACCGAGCCCTCGATGGTGAGCTTGGCGCCGGTCTCGGAGACGTCTTCCATGGTGCAGTCGCGCCGCCAGGTTCCGTCGATCCCCATCATATGGGCAGGTATCCCGCGCTCGAAGACGACGCGGTCGCCTTTGCGTCGTTCGGTGCTCGCTGCCATGCGTCCTCGCTTCCGACCTGTGTCTTTGCGGCCTCCAGCAGGCGAGATTACGGCTGCGATGGCTAACACCCGGTAAATCAGCCTCTCGGCGGCGGAACGTTGGCAACGTACCAGTCGCGCAGATGGGCCAGTGAGGGATGGGCCAGCGAGCGCTGAAGATAGGTCCAGATCCGCGGCTGATGGCGCAGATAATGCGGCTTGCCGTCGCGGCGGTTGAGGCGCGCGAAGGTGCCGAGCAGGCGCGTATTCCGCTGCGCCGACATGATGGCGTAGAGCTCGGCAAAGCCCGCCGGATCGAAGCCGGCATCGCCAGCGCGGCGCGCCTTGATGTAGCGCGACAGCAGCGTCAGCTCGAGACTCTCGGGCACGTCGATGCGGGCGTCCTGGAGCAGCGACACGACGTCGTAGGATCGCGGCCCGAGGACGGTGTCCTGGAAGTCGATCACGCCGAGACGCGCGATGCCCGTGCGGTCCGCAAGCCAGATCAGGTTGGGCGAATGATAGTCGCGCAGCACCCAGGTCCTCGGCGCCGCCAATGGCTTTGCGAGCAGCTCGCGCCACATCGCGAAGAATTCCGCGCGTCTCTCCTCGGTCAGCGGGGCATCGCGATCGGGGAGGTACCATTCCGGCATCAGTCCGATCTCGATCAGGAGTGCCTCTGTGTCGAAGACGGGAATGGCGTAGTCGCCGTGACCGGACAGCGGCAATATCTCCGGCAGCGCCCTGCCGTGCAGTGCTGCCAGTGCGTCGGCCGCGACCTCGTAGCGTTCGGCAATGGGGCGCGGCGGGTCGCCTTCGATCACGCCCTCGCTGCCAAAGTCCTCCGTGATCAGGAAGCCATTGTCGAGATCGGAATGGTGGATGAAAGGCGCGGAGATGCCCTGCGCGCGCAAGCCTTCGTCGATCGCGACGAAGGGTTTTACGTTCTCGGCGAGATGCACCGCGGCGCTGTAGGATTTTCCGCTGTAGATCGCGGCGCCGTCGGGGCGCTGCGGAAAGTTCATCAGGATGACGATGCCGTCGTCGCGGAGCAACCGCGCATAGGAGCGGGTCGAGGCATCGCCATTCATGCGCCGCCGCGTCGACTCCATGAAGCCGGACCTGTCGAGGAATTCACGCAGCGCCTTCAGCCTGTCTCTTATACACATCGCGTGGCTTCGGGCAGCGGCGACAGGCCGATCTCCTCGAGCTCGCCTTCGTCCTCGACGCGATAGAGATCGGCATGCAGCACCGGATAAGGCGGCAGCTCATAACCCTGCACCAGCGTGAAGGTCGGGCTCGGCACCTCCAACATCGTGTCGTCGGCGAGATAGCGGATCATGGCCCGCGCGGCCGCGGTCTTGCCGGCGCCGAGATCACCAGAGAGTGTGATGACGTCGCCGGATCCGACCAGCAGCGCGAGATCGGCCATGAGCTGCGCAGTCGCCGTCTCGTTGAAAAGCGCGACGGAGAATGTCGTTGATGCGGTCATTCGGCGGCGTCGCGATGCGCCGCCTGGTCGGTCGGGAAGTCGCAGGTCACGGTCGTGCCCCTGCCGACGATCGAATCCACCCGCACCTTGCCGCCATGCAGCTCGACGAAGGAGCGCACCAGCGACAGGCCGAGACCGGCGCCGCGATGGCGCGAGCCTTGCGAGCGGCTTTCGAACCAGTTGAACACCTTGTCCTTCATGTCGGCAGGTATTCCAGGCCCGGAATCTGTCACGGTGAAGACCACGCTGCGCTCGGTGCGGCGCGCACTGATGCCGACGATCGAATCCTGCGACGAGAAGCCGACCGCGTTGGCGAGCAGGTTATAGAGTACCTGCACTACGCGCTTCTCGTCGCCGACGAAGCTGCCGACGTTGGGCGCGATCTCGACCTTGAGGCGGATGCGGTCCGTGGCGAGCCGGTCCTGGATACCTTCGGCGGCAAGCTCGATCGCCTTGGAGACGTCGACCGGGCCGAGCTCGAGTTTCATCGCGCCAGCGTCGATGGTCGCAAGATCGAGGATGTTGTTGGTCAGCGCCAGCAGCGCGTTGGTCGATTTGGTGACGTAGTCGAGATATTCGGCCTGCTTCGGCGTCAGCGGACCGGTCGAGGGATCGCTGAGGAAGTGCGCAAAGCCGATGATGGTGGTGAGCGGGGCGCGCAGCTCGTAGGAGACGTGGTGGACGAAATCCACCTTCATCTGATCGGCGGCTTCCAGCGCCTCGTTACGCTCGCGCAGCGCACGCTCGACGTTCTCCGTGTCGGTGATGTCCTGGAAGGTCAGCATGGTGGCGCCGTCGGGCAGCGGCCGGATCATGCCGTTCACGACGCTGCCGTCCTTGCGCTCCAGCTTCAGCGGCACATCGGCGCGATTCTCAATCGAGGTGATGGCCTCGCGGATCTGTCGCCAGACGTTCGCTTCGTCGAACAGCGGCTGGCACCAGCCCTCAACGGTCTGGATATGCGGCTGCTCGCGCAACGCCTCGTTCGACAGCTTCCACATCCGCGCGAAGGCCGGATTCGACAACTGGACCTTGCCATTGCTGCCGAACACCGCGACGCCTTCGGCGAGACTGTCCAGCGTCTCGCGCTGCACGCGGATTAGGCCGTCGAAGCGGCGCGCAAGATCAAGACTCTCGGTGACGTCGTCGAACAGGTAGGTGACGCCGCCTTCGGGGCTGGGCGTGGTGACCACCGAGAGCGCGCGACCGTCGGGTAGGAACCAGGTGTCATGGGCGGTCTCGACCGCGCGATAGGCCTCGTGCAGCTTGGCCTTCCAGGCGCGGAAGTCCGGCTGTTCCGGCAGTTTTCGCGCGGCGCGGAGCTGGTCCAGCACGCTGGAATCATCGGGATTGGCATCGAGGAAGGTGCGGTCGAGATCCCAGAGCCGGCGATAGGAGTCGTTGTAGAAGGCAAGTCGCCGCTGTCCGTCGAACACGGCAACGCCAGAGGAGAGCTGATCGAGGGTACGGCGATGCGCCTCCGCCATCCGTACCAGCGCCGAGCTCAGCGCATCCGCTTCGCTGGCGTCGATCGCGACGCCGACGCTGCCATCGCCGACATTGACGGCACGCACGTCATAGATGCGGCGCTCGCCGCCGATCACGATTGGCAGGCGAGAGGTGAAGTTGGTGGCGTCCTTCAGCCCGCGCTCCATGTCGGCGCGGTCGGCGCTGTCCAAAAGCTCGAGCTTGCGCTCTTGGGCGTCGGTGACGCTCAAAGCTTCGGTTGCCCGCACATAGGCCGGGTTGGCGTAGGCGAGCGCGCCGTTCGCGCTCTTGGCCCAGATCGGCCAGGGGCTAGACGCGGCAAAGCCGCGCAGCATCTCGGTCTCGTCGAGCAGCGCCTTGTGGCGCAGATTGGTTTCGGCGAGCTCGCGCCGTAGCCCCGAGAGTTCGCGAATCCTGACGATGGCCTGACCGCCGATGGCGCGGCCGATGGCTTCGAGGGTGCGGCCGCTCGCTGTGGTCAGGTTGAGCTGGAACCCGTCGCCATGCTCGCGCAGCGCATCGACGGCATGATCCATCTGGAGCGCCGGCTCCGGCGGCAGCCAGGTTCCAAACGCCAGCACGCGCTGCGGCGAGGAATCGCGGGGCAGCACCATGGAGATGTCGCCTGAGATCTGGGCGCGATTATCGCCTGCGGGCCAGGAGATGAGGATCTGCGGCTCGGCGAACAGCAGCGCGCCGAAGCGGTCGGCCTGCAGTTGCAGTTCCCCGATCCGGGTCTGCAACCGCTCCTCGTTCTTCGCCGTGCGGACGCGGATTCGCATCAACAGGATCGCGGCGACCACCGAGAAGCCCAGCAAAGCGAGCGCGGTCGCCAGCACCGCGATCTCCTGCCGGTTGAAGTCCAGCAATGTGGAAAGTGTGTCGATGAGCTCGGCGGCATTCGCCGGCGCAGCCGGAAGCAACGCCGCGAGAGCGCCGCCGATCAGGCCGTTGCGCGCCAATGACGTGCACGATAGCAGCGTCCGACGCATCGACACGATCACGCCTGACATAATTGCCCCAAGACCGCACGAATTTACGCTCGGCGATCTCCCCCGCCGCGCGCGAATCAAAAGACAATATCCCCTTCGTGACTCGACCGGTAAGAGTCCAGATCGTGAACGCAAAGGTGGCCCCAAAAAAATGCGGGCCAAGCGGTTCCAGGTTCATGTAGCTCTGCGGGTGATTCGGCTGGAGTTGCCGTGCCTTAGTGCGCCGTGTGGATTGCTCGCCACGATGAAGGTGCGCTCCCTCTCCCGCTTGCGGGGGAGGGCTGGGGAGGGGGTGTCTCCGCAACGGGGCGCTCCCGGTGTGGAGAGAGCCCTCACCCGCCACGCTCTGCGAGCGCGTCGACCTCTCCCGCAAGCGGGAGAGGTGAAGAAACTAGCGTCCGGTCGAGCCGAAGCCGCCGGCGCCGCGATCCGTCGCCGACAGCGTGGCGACGGGAACCAGGGCGGCCTGAACCACCGGCGCGATCACCATCTGCGCGATGCGCTCGCCGCGCTTGACCACGAACGGCGTATCGCCGTGATTGATCAGGATCACCTTGATCTCGCCGCGATAGTCCGCATCGATCGTTCCGGGCGAGTTCAGCACGGTGACACCGTGCTTGGCGGCGAGACCCGAACGTGGCCGCACCTGCGCCTCGTACCCGGCCGGCAATGCGATCGCGAGCCCCGTCGGTACCAGCGCATGCTTGCCGCAGGCGAGCGTCAGAGGTTCGCTCTCGAGAACGGCGGCCATCAGGTCGAGACCGGCGGCCTCGGCCGTCTGGTAGGCCGGCAGCGGCAGGCCTTCGGCATGACCCAGGCGTTGCAGTTCGACGGTGACCTTCGTGCTCAAGATGCGGGCTCCAGGAATTTGTCGGCCACGCTTTTCACGACATGCGCGATCAGCTCGGTGGCGACCTGTTCCTTGGTCATCACCGGCCAGGAATCAACTGCAATCTCGCCGTCCTCCCCACCGCTTTTGCGGCTGAGCAGGTGCACGGTGTTGCGGTCGCCGCCCATCACGCCGGTTGCTGGCGAGACGTCGTTGGCGACGATCCAGTCGCAGCCCTTGCGCGCGAGCTTGGCCTTGGCGTTGTCGATGAGGTGCTCGGTCTCGGCGGCAAAGCCGATCACCAGCGGCGGGCGCCTGTCCGTCAGCTTCGAGATCGTGGCGAGGATGTCGGGATTTTCGACGAGCTGCAGCGGCGGCATGCCGGCCGACGTCTTCTTCAGCTTCTGCTCGCCCTCATTGGCGACGCGCCAGTCGGCAACCGCGGCGGCGAAGATGGCGATGTCGACCGGAAGTGAGGCCTGCACATGCTCCAGCATCTGTCGGGCTGATTCGACGTGCTTGACCGTGACGCCATCGGGATCGTCGAGGTCGACCGGGCCGCTCACCAAAATGACCTCGGCGCCTGCGGCCTGCGCAGCGGCGGCAATGGCAAAGCCCTGCTTGCCGGAGGAACGGTTCGCGATATAGCGCACCGGATCGATCGGCTCATGCGTCGGGCCTGCAGTGATCAGCACGCGCCTGCCCGCGAGTGGCCGCGGCACCGGCGGCCGCAGCAGGCGCTCGGCGGCCGCAGCGATCTCGACGGCCTCCGACATCCGGCCGACGCCGGCCTCGCCTGCTTCGGCCATCTCGCCGGCATTGGGGCCGATCATCACCACGCCGTCGCGCTGGAGCAAGCCTACGTTGCGGCGTGTCGCGGCGTTATTCCACATCAGCGGATTCATCGCCGGCGCCAGCAGGATTTTTCGGTTGGTGGCGAGCAGGATGGCGCTGGCAAGATCGTCGGCATGGCCGCATGCCATCTTGGCCATCAGGTCGGCGGTCGCCGGCGCCACCACGATCAGGTCGCAGTCGCGCGCGAGGCGAATGTGGCCGGCGTCGAACTCGCTCTGGGGGTCGAACAGGTCGGTATAGACGCGCTCATGGGACAGCGCGCTTGCCGCCAGCGGCGTGACGAATTGCTGCGCGGCCTTGGTTAGCACGCAGCGGACCTCGACGCGCCGCTCCTTGAGCCGACGGATCAGGTCGAGCGACTTGTAGGCTGCGATCCCGCCGCCGATGATCAGGGTGACGCTGGCCTCGGGCAGGGCGCCGGCGCGCGGTGATGTGGAGGCGGGGAAGGCTGCCACGGGCGGCACCGCGAATGGTGTCAGCGGCTCCTCGCGGCCCTCGATCAGCTCCCGCAGGATGACCCGGACCTCTTCTTCGACCGACCTATGGTTCTTGGCCGAGCGCAGGCGCAAGTAGGTTTTGATGCCTTCGTCGAGCTTGCGGATGGTCAGGCTGGCCATGGGGCGGACCTCCGATGATGTGATAGCGATGCTATCACATCATGAATGCATTGCAATCAATGTCCGCGGATGGCGAGCAGGATTCCGACCAGGGCAAGGGCAATGACCCAAAGGCCAACTGTCTGCCACCGGGCTTTGCGCCCCTCCGCTCGGGCCATTTCCTCGATCGTGTCCGACGACAGCATGTGGCCTTCGCGGGTCATGGTTTCCAACTGCTCAAGCACTGTCACGGCGCGGCTGGCGATTGCTGGCAGTCCCGCCAGCACCCGGCCGAGCTCGCCGGCACCGGACATCGCGCCCTGGATGCGACCGACCGGGCCGAGATTGTGCGCGATCCACTCGCGCACCACGGGGTCGGCGGTCTTCCAGATGTCGAGCTTGGGATCGAAGCCGCGCGCGACGCCCTCGACCACCACCATGGTCTTCTGGAGCAGGATCAGCTCGGGTCTGGTCTGCATGTCGAACAGGCCGGTGACCTCGAGCAGCAGCGTGAGCAGTCGCGCCATCGAGATCTCCTCGGCGGTGCGATTGTGAATCGGCTCGCCGATGGCGCGGATTGCCTGTGCAAAGTTCTCGACCGAATGGTGCGAGGGCACATAGCCCGCCTCGAAATGTACCTCCGCGACGCGGCGATAGTCGCGGGTGATGAAGCCGAGCAGGATTTCGGCGAGGAAGCGCCGCTCCTTCAGGCCGAGCCGGCCCATGATGCCGAAATCGACCGCGACGAGATGCCCGGCATCGTCCAGGAACATGTTTCCCGGATGCATGTCGGCGTGGAAGAAGCCGTCGCGCAGCGCGTGGCGCAGAAAGCTCTGGATGATCTTTCGGCCGAGGTCGGGCAGGTCGACATTGGCTTCCTTCAGGCGCGCGTGGTCATTCAGCGCGATGCCGTCGATCCACTCCATTGTCAGCACGTTGTGCGTGGTGCGATCCCAATCGACCGTGGGCACGCGGAAATCCGGATCGTCCTGCGTGTTCTCCGCCATCTCCGACAGCGCCGCTGCTTCCAGCCGCAGGTCCATCTCCATCGCGACAGAGCGCGACATGGTGTTGATGACCTCGACGAGGCGCAGGCGGCGCGCTTCGGCCGAATAGGTCTCGGCCTTGTGCGCGACGAAGAAGAAATCGGAGAGGTCGCGCCGGAAGCGCGCGGCGACGTTGGGTCGCAGCACCTTGATCGCGACCGCCTTGCGCACGCCGTTGCGCATCACTTCGCCGCGATGCACCTGCGCGATCGAGGCCGCGGCAACGGGCGGGCCAAAGCTCGCGAACGCCTCCGTCAGAGGACGCTCCAGCGATGTCGCGATTTGGGTTTCCGCTTCGGCCTGCGAAAACGGCGGCAGGCGATCCTGGAGGCTTTCGAGGTCGCGCGCCATGACGACGCCGACGACGTCCGGGCGTGTTGCCAGGAACTGGCCGAGCTTGAGATAGGCCGGGCCCATCCGGGTCAGCGCGCGCGACAGTCGCGGTCCGTGCTTTGGGCCGCGCCGTTCGACGAGGCGGGCAAGCTTCAGGGCGAGTTGTCCGGGCGGCGGCACCAGGCTCGGATCGACGGCGCCGAACACGCCCTCGCGCGCGAACACGATCGCGGCGCGGGCAAGACGCGCAATGTGGGTAATGGCAGAGATCACAAACGCCAGCCTGAATGCAATGCGACGATGCCGCCGGACAGGGTCTGCCAGCTCACGCGGGAGAAGCCGGCCGCGCGGAGCATGTCGGCGAAGGCGTTCGGCTTGGGGAATTTGCGGATGGATTCGACGAGATACTGATACGATTCGGCATCGCCCGTGACCATGCGGCCGAGCGGCGGAATCACCTTGAACGAGAACAGGTCATAGAGACGATCGAGCCCGGGCATCTCGACCGTGGAGAACTCCAGGCACAGGAAGCGGCTGCCCGGCTTCAGCACCCGATAGGCCTCGCCGAGTGCGAGATCGATCCGCGGCACGTTGCGGATTCCGAAAGCGATCGTATATGCGTCGAAGCTGCGATCGGCAAAGGCGAGTGCTTCGGCATTGCCCTCGACGAAGTCGACCTGGGAGGCAAGATGCCGCTTCTCGGCACGCTCGCGTCCCACGGCCAGCATGTTGGCGTTGATGTCGCAGACCGTGGCATGAAAGCCGGGGCCCGCGGCCTTGGCGGCGCGGAACGAGATATCGCCGGTGCCGCCGGCGACGTCGAGCAGCGCGAAAGGCCGCTCGCCCTTGGGCGGATCGAGCGCATTGATCATGATGTCCTTCCAGACCCGGTGCAGGCCACCGGACATCAGGTCGTTCATCAGGTCATAGCGCGAGGCAACACTGTGAAACACATCGTTCACCAGCGTCTGCTTGTCGCTCAGGGGGACGTCCCTGTAGCCAAAATGCGTGGTTTCGCCCGGCCGATCCATTACTCTACTCCACGAGGCGGACCATAGCGCGGCCGCCGCAATGGCGCTATCACACCGCCTTCATAAGGTGAATGCCTGACCATGCCTGAATTGCCCGAAGTCGAGACCGTCCGCCGCGGCCTCCAGCCCGTCATGGAAGGTGCAAAAATCGTCAAGGCGGAGGCCCGCAGGGCCGATTTGCGCTTTCCCTTTCAGCCGGATTTCGTGGCGCGGCTGCAGGGGCAGGTGGTCACCGGGCTCGGCCGGCGCGCAAAATATCTCATGGCCGATCTTGCCTCCGGCGACGTGCTGCTGATGCATCTCGGCATGTCCGGCTCGTTCCGTGTGATCAAGCCGGATGATGAAAAATTGCCGGGAGAATTTCACTATCCCAGGGGCAAGGACTCAACGCACGACCACGTGCTGTTTCGCATGTCCTCAGGGGCCGACATCGTGTTCAACGATCCGCGCCGCTTCGGTTACATGAAAGTGATCGCGCGCAACGCGCTCGAGGACGAGCCGCTATTGCGCGGGCTCGGCCCCGAGCCCCTCGGCAACGAATTCGATGCCGCGATGCTGGCTCAGTCCTGCGCCGGCAAGAAGACCAGCCTGAAGGCCGCGCTGCTCGACCAGCGCGTGGTGGCAGGGCTTGGCAACATCTATGTCTGCGAGGCGCTGCATCGCTCGCATCTGTCGCCGCGACGGATCGCCGCCACGCTCGCCACGCGAAAGGAGGAGCCGACCGATCATGCCAGGCGGCTGGTCGGCGCGATCCATGCCGTGCTCAACGATGCGATCAAGGCGGGCGGCTCGAGCTTGCGCGATCATCGCCAGACCTCTGGCGAGCTCGGCTACTTCCAACATTCCTTCAAGGTCTATGATCGCGAAGGAGAGACCTGCAAGACGTCGGGCTGTGGCGGCATCGTGAAGCGCTTCACCCAGAACGGACGATCGACGTTCTGGTGCCCGAAATGTCAGAAGTAGCGGATCAAGCTCGCGGCCGAGAAGCCGTGATGCTTTCAAGAGGCTAAGCGAAGCAATCCGGCCGGGCTGGTGACCGGATTGCTTCGCGGCTTGCGCTCCCTGCTACCGGAGAACAGGGAGCTCGTCTGAGCGATGCCCCGCTCAGGACACCAGCGTCGCGGTCTCGTTCGACGAGAGCTCGGCGGCCGCGTGCACCATCCCGTTCGCGGCCGAGATGACCTGATCGATCAAGAGATTGGTCGTTGTCGCGAGGTCGAGCCGGGTCTCGATCCACTGCCAGAGCCCGCGGATCTCGGTGGCCGACTTGCTGTCGGGGGCGAATTCGCTGACGGCGAGGCCGGCGGCAAGTGAGTCCTGGTGATCGTTGCGCATCACGATCAGCGGGCGTGCGAGCACGTCGGCGAGCTCGAGCGCGGCTTCCTCGCCGAGCGTATTGGCTGCATTGTCGATGCGCTGGCCGCGGATCGGCGTCTGGTTCAGCACGAAGCCGAAGGGCCGTTTCCAGGCGCGGGCGACGCTCAGCGTCGAGGTGGTTGCCTCGATGTCGGCGACCGTCGGCCGGGACGGGATCAGGCACAGATCGGAATGGCGAATCGCGGCGGTGGTCGCGGCGCTGAGGCCGGCTGCGGTGTCGACGATCGCGAGCTGCAGGCCGCTCTTCGCCAGCATCTTCAGGCGCGGCTCGATGTTGGCGGCCTGGTAGATCGGTTCGACCACGGGCTCAACCTCGGTGCGGCGGCGCTGCCAGTTCGACAGCGTGCCCTGCGGGTCGGTCTCGATCAGTCGAACGCTGAATCCTGCCTGCCGGGCGGCCAGCGCGAGGCCGATGGCAAGGGTGCTCTTGCCACTGCCACCCTTTTGGGTGGCCAGTACGATGGTATGCATAGATGATGAATCCTTTGGAGTGCCTGGGTCCTGGGTAACGCCACACGAACGTGCATCTGATGATGCTGAGCTCTTCTCGCTCAGGACGTGCCCGGCCCGATCCAAAGGGGATCGCGGATGTCCGAATCAACGGTACCATGATGGCGGAATCTGGGATTCCGGCGAATCCGTAGCAATACTGAAACTGAACCCGTAGTCGTACGTACCGATTTAAACTGCGCCGATTCCCGTGCTTCGGACGCCGCGCAGCTCGTCAGTGATGCGCTGCTGAGCCGGGGCTCAGAAACTGCGTGCTCGGAATTTGGCTGCGTGGGCCCGGCACTGCGCCGCGGCATTTCGTGCCGCGCCTTGTCCGGGGCAAGAGATGTCCGTCGTCGCCTGACTTACTTCCGCACGCAGATCACGCGCACCACGGCTGCGTTTGCATCCGTCGAGTTGCCATTCGCGGTGACGTCGTTCATCTTCAGGAAAGCGCGTACGGCATCGGCGGACACCATCACGGCCTGCGCGGCAGGCGTCGCGTTGGCGGGGCCGGCGACGACCGCCGATTTCAGCAGCGCGATGCCGGCAAACTTGCCGTCACCATCGATCCCGGCACTGCCGGAAAATCCAACCGCAGGCGCTGGCGAGAGCGCGGCATCGCCGCCGGTGACCGGAGCCAGCGCCGTCTTGAGGCTCGAGACGGCGGCGGCGCCGCCTTGATTCTGCGGATCGGCGATGCCGACGACATCGATAGCCGCCTTGGCGGCGCCGCTCGCCAGATTCAGCGGCTTCAAGCCGCGCGCGCCGTAGATGTGCAGCAGCGCGAGATCGTGCTCCTTGTCTTCCGCGAGCCGATCGGCATTGCCGTAGCCGCCGATGGTGAGCGCAAGGCAGCCGTCGGAGACGAGACGGTCGGTGACGATCGCGCCGTCATCGGTGACGACGATGCCGGTACCATATTCGACGGTTTTCCGCGGTGGTGGCCCTGCCTGCGGGACCGAGGGAAACGCATTGAAGGCGCTCGACATCGCGATCACGACCGGCTCGACGGTGTTTTCCATGGCCTGGTCGTAGAGGATCGTCATGATCCGCACCTCGTCACCCCTGAAGGTGCCGCGTACGTAAAACTTCTTCAGGCCCTGCAACCCCGACAGAACGAAGAAGTCCGGCTTCACCACGGTGTAATCGACCTTGCGCCCCGCGGGCTCCTTCTTCTCGACTTCGGCCAGCTTTGCGGTGGTCGGGTTCGCCTCCTTGCGGCGGCTGAGCAGCACCTGCACCGTGCCGGTCGGCGAGGTCCATTTCGAACCGTTGGCATCGGTCGCCTGCTGCGGCACGAGCTTGCCGGGGATGCCGAGCCGCGCGCCGCTGGTCGGCTCCATCACGATCTTCCAGCCGACGCTCTCCTGCTTCTTGCGCGCCGTCTCGGCGAGCGCCGCCCGCTCCTGCGGGTTCAGCACGCCGGTCGGCTTGCCGCCATTCGCCTTCTGGTATTCCTTGATGGCGCCGACCATGCGCTCGCTGACGTCGCCGGTGATGGCGCCGTTATACTGTCCGACCCAGGCGAGGTCGGATTGCAGCAGAAGGCGCTCCGCCTGCGCCATGGCGTCCGCGGTCTCCGACGGCGTTTGCAATGCGGGGCGGATTGGGACGGTCTGGACCGTCTTCGGCTTGGTGCCGGCAAGCGGCGGCGTCATTTGCGCGTGCGCGGTCGCTGCGGTCACCAACACAAATGTTGCCGCGAGCATCGATCTCATGACAAATCCAACCCGGCCATTGAACGTGGGCTCATTGAAGCACATCTCGTTGGTCGCAAACAATCTCGGGGTGGTTCAGGAGCGAAGAGGGTGCTGAGTCCCGACGAACTCGAACGCTATGCCCGCCATATCGTGCTGCGCGATGTCGGCGGACCGGGGCAGGCCGCCCTGAAGCAGGCTTCTGTGCTGGTGATCGGCGCCGGCGGTCTCGGCGCGCCGGCCCTGATGTATCTTGCCGCCGCCGGGATCGGCACGCTCGGCGTGGTCGATGACGACATCGTCTCGCTCTCCAACCTTCAGCGCCAGGTCATCCATACGACACCCGATATCGGACGGCACAAGGTCGAGAGCGCCGCGGAGCGGATTGCTGCGCTCAATCCGCATGTGCGGTTCGTCGGTCACGCCACCTGGCTCAATGCCGACAACGCGCTCGGCCTGATCGGCGATTACGACCTCGTGCTCGATGGCTCCGACAATTTTTCCACCCGCTATCTGGTTTCCGACGCCTGCTTCTTCGCGAAAAGACCGCTGATCACGGCCGCGCTCGGCACCTTCGACGGTTCGCTGACGACCATCCGCGCGCATGAGAAGAACGAGCAGGGCGAATTCAATCCGACCTATCGCTGCCTGTTCCCGGAGGCGCCGCCGCCCGGCACCGTGCCGGCCTGCTCCGAAGCCGGTGTGATGGGTGCGCTCGCCGGCGTGCTCGGTTCGATGATGGCGCTGGAAGCGATCCGCGAGATCGTCGGCTTTGGCGAGGGCCTGATCGGCCGTCTGCTGATGCTGGATGCGCGCGCGATGCGTTTCGAGACGCTGCGCTACGCGCGCGATCCGGCCAATCCGCTCAACGGCGATGGACCCGTGTTCGACGATCTGAGCATCCACCGCGAGTAGCGGTGGCGCTACTCAGCGCGCGAGCGGCCGCTCGCTGTCCATGTGCACGAGCTGCGATTCAGGATAGCGCTCACCTGCGGCGATGCCTGGCGGGAAGGCCTTTGCCAGCGTCGCGAGATGCTCCGGCGTCAGCTTCACCGTCAGCGCGCCGAGCGCTTCGGTCAGTCGCTCTCGCCGCCTTGCTCCGACCAGCGGCACGATGTCGGCGCCTTGCGCTGCCACCCAGGCGATCGCAACCTGCGCAGGCGTGGCACCGATCTGTTCGGCAACCCCGCGCAACATGTCCACCAGTGCGAGATTGGAGTCGAGATTTTCCGCCTGGAAGCGCGGGCTCATGCGCCGAAAGTCTTTGTCGTTTGCGCGGTCCTTCGACCAATGGCCGCTGATCAGGCCGCGCGACAGCACGCCATAGGCGGTGACGGCAATGCCGAGCTCACGGCACGTCTTCAGGATGTCGCTCTCGATACCACGTGACACCAGCGAATATTCGATCTGGAGGTCGACGATCGGGTGTATAGCGTGCGCGCGGCGGATGGTGTCGGAGCCGACCTCGGACAGGCCGATATGGCGGATCCAGCCGGCCTTGATCATGTCGGCCATCGCGCCAATCGTCTCCTCGATCGGCACGGACGGATCGAGCCGCGCCGGCCGGTAGATGTCGATGTGGTCGACGCGCAGACGCTGGAGCGAATAGGCGACGAAGTTCTTGATCGCCGCGGGCCGGCTGTCATAGCCAAGAAAACCCTTGTTCGGATCGCGCAGCGCACCGAACTTGACGCTGATCTGCAGCCGGTCGCGATTGCGCCCCTGGAGCGCCTCGCCAACGAGCATCTCATTGTGTCCCATGCCGTAGAAGTCGCTGGTGTCGAGCAGTGTGATGCCGGCATCGAGTGCGGCGTGGATCGTGGCGATGCTCTCGCCGCGGTCGGCGGGACCGTAAAAGTCCGACATGCCCATGCAGCCGAGACCGATGGCAGAGACGGTGGGGCCGGTTGAACCGAGTTTGCGCTGTTCCATGATGGCTCTCTCCTCGCGGGTGCCGCGGCCGATTGTGCCGCTTGCGATGCGGCAGATATGCGCCGGTTCGATTGCGCCGATAAGCTGGACAATATGGAAAAGCTTGTTCACTATATCGAACAATGAGCGAGCCTGACCTGCGCGATCTCGACGCCTTCGTGGCGGTGGCCCGCACCCGCAATTTTCGGCGGGCGGCGGTGGAGCAGCATGTCTCGGTCTCGAGCCTCAGCCAGCGCCTGCGCGACCTCGAGGAGCGCCTCGGCGTTCGCCTGATGAACCGCACCACCCGCAGCGTTGCCTTGACCGAGGCGGGCGAGCTCTTGCTGTCACGCGTCGCGCCGGCGCTGCGCGACGTCGGCGATGCCCTGGATCAGGTGCGCAGCCTCCGCGAAGTCGCGTCGGGCCGCCTGCGCATCAATGCGCCGCCGCCGGCGATCGATCTCGTGCTCGCCGAAATGGTCGGGCCGTTCCTGCGGGCGTATCCGCAGGTCGAGCTCGACATTGTCGCCGAAAGCTCGTTCGTCGATATCGTCAGCGGAGGCTTTGATGCCGGTGTGCGCTATGGCGAGCACCTGGCGCAGGACATGGTTGCGGTCCAACTTGGCAGGCCGCAGCGCTACGCGGTCGTCGCTTCAGCCGACTATGTCGCGCGCCGCGGCCGGCCAAAGCATCCCAAGGATCTGCTCGACCATGACTGCATCCGCACGCGCTTCGGCAGTGGCGCGATGCTCGATTTGGAGTTCGAGAAGAACGGTCATGTGGTGAAGGTCGATCCTCCCGCCAAGCTGATTGCGACCTATCTGGGACTTGCGATGCGCGCCGCACGCGACGGCGTGGGTTTTTGGGCGACGTTCGATGGGTATGTCCGTGAGCACGTCGAATCTGGGGCGCTGGTGAGCGTGCTGGAGGATTGGTGCGAGCCGTTTCCCGGACCGTTCCTGTACTATCCAAGCCGGCGGCAAGTTCCGCCGGCGTTGCGTGCCTTCATCGACTTCGCTGCAGAGTGGCGCAAACGAGAAAAGCGGCGCGGGTGAAGCATGATCCGGAAAAGTGTGCAGCGGTTTTCCCTCGCGACAAACGCGGAACGCGTTTGCGCGGAGATCATGCTTAAACAATAAGCCTCAGAGCATGCTCGGCAGCACGCGATCCGGAGGCTTGTGGGCGTCGAGGAAGGTGCGGATGTTGATGATCACCTTCTCGCCCATCTCGACGCGGCCTTCGATCGTGGCCGAGCCCATATGCGGCAGCAGCGTCACCTTGCCGGCCTTGGCGAGCCGCACCAGCTTCGGGTTGACCGCGGGCTCATGCTCGTAGACGTCGAGGCCGGCGCCGCCGATCTCGCCGGCTTCGATCAGCTTGATCAGCGTGTCCTCGTCGGTCACCTCGCCGCGCGCGGTGTTGACGATGTAGGCCTCTTTTCGGATCAGCTTCAGCCGCCGCGCCGAGAGCAGATGATAAGTGGCCGGCGTGTGCGGACAGTTCACCGAGATGATGTCCATCCGCGCCAGCATCTGGTCGAGGCTTTCCCAATAGGTCGCGCCCAGCTCGTCGGCGATCTTCGGCGCGACGGGCCGGCGGTTGTGATAGTGGATCTGCAGGCCGAAGGCGCGGGCACGGCGTGCCACGGCCTGGCCGATGCGGCCCATGCCGATGATGCCGAGCCGCTTGCCGCCAATGCGGTGGCCGAGCATCCAGGTCGGCGACCAGCCCGCCCAAGGTTTTCCTTCGGTGAGCACCGAGGCGCCCTCGATCAGCCGACGCGGCACCGCGAGGATCAGCGCCATGGTCATGTCGGCGGTGTCCTCGGTCAAAACCTTCGGCGTGTTGGTGACGGTGATGCCGCGCGCATGCGCCGCCTCGACGTCGATATTGTCGACACCGTTGCCGAAATTCGCGATCAAACGAAGCTTGCAGTCGGGCTGGTTGATGATGTCGGCGTTGATATGATCGGTCACGGTCGGAACCAGCACGTCGGCCGTGCGCGCGGCTTCCGCGATCTGCTCCCGCGACATCGGGGTGTCGTCAAGATTGATCCGGGCGTCGAACAATTCGCGCATGCGCGTCTCGATGGAGTCCGGCAGCTTGCGTGTCACGACGACGAGGGGTTTTTTCTTGACCGACATGTCCTGCTCTCATGAGGCTTCGCTGGCCGCCTCTGTCGTCAAAGGCTTACCGTTCAGACCTCATTAACCCGGTTGTTCGACACTGGCGCTGCCGCATCGTCCCCGGCGTTTCCTTCAAGCTCTCCCGACATTTCCGGCCGGAAAATCGGGCCAAACTGGTTTGTTAGACGTTCGTCCTCTCTAGCAGATGGCCGGGCCAAGACAAGAACCACGGCAGCGGAAGGAAGGACCCGCGTGGGGCGGGGAGAGGGGCATGCGGCGTGGGTTTGGAAGTGATTTCTCGGAATTCGGCTCGCTTGCGGCGGGGTTCCGGCAGGAGACGGGTCGTGATGGCGTTGGGGCGTTTTTGGTCGCTGGTGGTGCTCGTCTTGGGTTGGCTGAGCGCTTCGGTCAGCCCCGGACATTCGGCCAAGGACGCGGTTCAGACCGCGAGCGGCCTTCCTGTGCCCCGCTATGTCAGCCTCAAATCCGACCATGTGAATGTCCGCGCCGGCCCGACCAAGGACAACGATGTGGCCTGGGTTTACACCCGCGCGGGTCTCCCGGTCGAAATCACCGCCGAATTCGAGAACTGGCGCCGGGTTCGCGATTCCGAAGGTGCCGAGGGCTGGGTCTATCATTCATTGCTGTCGGGCCGACGCACCGCCGTCGTCACCATGAAGCACAAGGACGATCTCGCGCCGATCTATGATCGCGCCGACACCGAGAGCGCGATCGCCGCAAAGCTCCAGGCCGGCGTTGTTGCCCAGGTCAAGAAATGCACCACGGGTTGGTGCCACGTCATGGGCAACGGTTTTGACGGCTGGATCCAGCAGGAACGGCTCTGGGGCGTCTACGCCGACGAGCTGGTGAACTGACGCGAGAGGACAACCTGTTGCCCCAACGTCATGCCCGGGCCTGTCCCCGGCATCCACGCACTTTCTTGCTTAGCCTAGAACGTGGATGGCCGGGACGAGCCCGGCCATGACGATCAAACTGAACACCTAGGAAAGCCTCAGCGCTTCTTGCGCAGACGCACGACCATGTCGATGCGCGCGATCTCGTAGCCCTCGGGCACGTCGGGCATCTTCGACAGCGCCAGATGTGGGTCGGGAATGTCGACGAGCTCGTGGCTGTTCTCGAGATAATAGTGGTGGTGCGTGGTGACGTTGGTGTCGAAATAGGTCTTGGTGCCATCGACGCTGACCTGGCGCAGCAGACCGGCATCGGTGAGCTGGTTCAGGGTGTTGTAGACGGTGGCCAGCGACACCGGAACCTTGGCCAGCGTCGCTTCCTCGTAGAGCATTTCGGCGGTCAGGTGCCGGGCACCCTTGCCGAACAGCAGCCAGCCCAGCGCCATGCGCTGGCGCGTTGGGCGAAGCCCGGCAGCCTGGAGCATTTCGTTGACGTCGTGCCACGGGCAGCCGGTCAAGGCCGGCTGGCGTCCGGAGTGGAGGGACGCGGAATGGGCGGTTTCGTCGTGGTGGTTCGGGGCGTTATCGCTCATTTCCGATTTCAGGGCACGCGAGGAAGAACACTATTGTCCTCGAATATATGGACGGATAGATGCAGATGCAAGTTTCTCGCAACTAGAGCGGTTCTAAGTCGGCCCGGAACCGGGACGAGATGCGATCATTCTACCCTGTAATGGGCGCTTTGACGCCAGGAGGGCCTATGATAGAGAGCGCGCGGTCCCGCTTAGCCAGTTTTGGCGCAGCCGGGCCCAATGAGGCTTGGCCCGCGGTCGATTCGGCCGCGCGGTTTTTGTGCCTGACAATGGTCAATGGCGCTCCTTTCATCGAGAAACGGGGCCATTTTCGCCAAAACTGCCCCTTCGGGATTTGAACAGAGGCTCCGGGATGCTGAACAGGCGCAACGGTTACGAATACGAGGATTTGCTGGCTTGTGCCCGCGGCGAGATGTTCGGCCCAGGCAACGCCCAATTGCCGCTGCCGCCGATGCTGATGTTCGACCGCATCACGGACATTTCCGATACCGGTGGTGAATACGGCAAGGGACTGGTGCGGGCCGAGCTCGACGTCAAGTCGGACCTCTGGTTCTTCGGCTGCCATTTCAAGAACGACCCGGTGATGCCGGGCTGCCTTGGCCTCGACGCGCTCTGGCAGATGGTCGGATTCTACCTCGGCTGGGTCGGCGGCGAGGGCCGCGGCCGCGCACTGGGCCTCAGCGAGTTGAAGTTCGGCGGCCAGGTGCTGCCCGAAGCCCGCAAGGTCGTGTACCAGGTCGATATCAAGCGTGTGATGCGCTCAAAGCTGGTGCTGGGCATTGCCGATGGGTGGCTTTCGGTCGACGACACGATTATCTATCGCGCAAAGGATCTGAAGGTCGGCCTGTTCAAGCAGGGCACGAACCTTGGTTGAACCAAGAGCTTTGGTTGAAGCGAGAGTCTTGGTTGAACCAAGAGTCTTGGCTGAAGCAAAGCGTATCACTTTAAAGACGACAACGATTAGGGCGAGGCTGTCATGAGGCGGGTTGTGGTCACCGGGATGGGCATTGTCTCGTCCATCGGAAACAACACCCAGGAAGTGCTTGCGAGCCTTCACGAGGCGAAGTCAGGCATCTCGCGGGCAGAAAAATATGCCGAGCTCGGCTTCCGTTCGCAGGTGCAGGGTGAGCCGACGCTCGATCCCGCGACGGTAATCGACCGGCGCGCGATGCGCTTCCTTGGCCAGGGTGCGGCATGGAATCACATCGCGATGGAGCAGGCGATCCAGGATTCCGGTCTCGGGCCTGACGAAGTCTCCAACATCCGCACCGGCATCATCATGGGTTCCGGCGGTCCGTCGGCCCGCACCATCGTCGAATCCGCCGACGTCACCCGCTCCAAGGGACCGAAGCGCGTCGGACCGTTCGCTGTGCCGAAGGCGATGTCGTCCACAGCCTCTGCGACGCTCGCGACCTGGTTCAAGATCAAGGGCGTGAACTATTCGATCTCGTCGGCCTGCGCGACGTCGAACCATTGCGTCGGCAATGCCTATGAGACGATCCAGATCGGCAAGCAGGACATCATCTTCGCCGGCGGTTGCGAGGAACTGGACTGGTCGCTGTCGGTGCTGTTCGACGCCATGGGCGCGATGTCCTCGAAATACAACGACACGCCTGCCACCGCCTCGCGTCCCTATGACGTCAATCGCGACGGCTTCGTCATCGCAGGCGGCGCCGGTGTGCTGGTGCTGGAAGAGCTCGAGCACGCCAAGGCGCGCGGCGCGCGCATCTATGGCGAGATCGTCGGCTATGGCGCGACATCGGATGGTTACGACATGGTCGCGCCGTCGGGTGAAGGCGCCGAGCGCTGCATGCGCATGGCAATGTCGACCGTGAAGACCAAGGTCGACTACATCAATCCGCACGCTACCTCGACGCCGGCGGGCGACCCGCCGGAGATCGAGGCGATCCGGAAAGTGTTCGGCGTCGGCGAGAAGTGCCCGCCGATCTCCGCCACCAAGGCACTCACCGGCCATTCGCTGGGTGCGACCGGCGTGCAGGAAGCGATCTATTCGCTTCTCATGATGAACAACGGCTTCATCTGCGAGAGCGCACACATCCAGGAGCTCGACCCGGTGTTCGCCGACATGCCGATCGTGCGCAAGCGCATCGACAACGCCAAGATCGGCACCGTGCTGTCGAACTCGTTCGGCTTCGGCGGCACCAATGCCACGCTGGTGTTCAGCCGGCTCGATGCGCAATGATTTGAGTCGGTCATGCCCCGCGGAGGCGGGGCATCCAGTACGCCGCGGCCTCTCTATTTATCACGACCGTCTCTGGAATACTGGATCGCCCGCCTGCGCGGGCGATGACGTCGAAAAATGGGAGCGACGGCTGCAATGCAGGGACTAATGAAAGGCAAGCGCGGTCTGATCATGGGCATCGCCAATGATCACTCGATCGCCTGGGGCATGGCCAAGACGCTGCGCGCCCACGGCGCCGAGCTCGCCTTCACCTTCCAGGGCGACGCGCAGGGCAAGCGGGTCAGGCCGCTGGCGGAGTCGCTCGGTGTCGACACCGTGCTGCCTTGCGACGTCGAGGACATCGCCAGTGTCGATGCGCTGTTCGCGGCGTTGCGCGCGAAATGGGGGCAGCTCGATTTCGTGATCCACGCGATCGGCTTTGCCGACAAGAACGAGTTGAAGGGCCGCTACGCCGACACCAGCCGCGAGAACTTTTCGCGTACCATGGTGATTTCCTGCTTCTCTTTCACGGAAATCGCCAAGCGCGCCGCCGACATGATGCCGGCGGGGGGCTCGATGATCACGCTGACCTTCGGCGCCTCGATGCGCGCGATGCCGAACTACAACGTCATGGGTGTCGCCAAGGCGGCGCTGGAAGCCTCGGTACGTTATCTCGCCGCCGATTTTGGCCCGCGCGGCATCCGCGTCAACGCGATCTCGGCAGGGCCGGTGCGCACGCTCGCCGGCTCCGGCATTGGTGAGGCCCGCGCGATGTTCGCATTCCAGCAAAAGCATTCGCCGCTCGGCCGCGGCGTGACGCTCGATGAGCTCGGCGGCTCGGCGCTGTATCTGCTGTCGGAGCTGTCAGGCGGCGTCACCGGCGAGGTGCACTATGTCGATTCCGGCTACAACATCATCCTGATGCCGAAGCCGGAAGATTTGAAGACGCTGGAATAAGCGAAGGCTCTGTAGGGTGGGCAAAGGAGCGCAAGCGACGTGCCCACCACTTCTGTCACCATCGCGGAAACGTGATGGGCACGGCGCGAATGTGCCTTTGCCCACCCTTGATCTCTCAACCCGCCGCGATCTTCTCGGCGCGCTGGAACGCCGGCCGGGCCACGCAGCGGGCGATGTAGGCGTCGAAACTGGGGCGCGGCGGCACCATCTTGAACATCCGCACCGCAAAGTTCAGCCCCGAGCCGATCACGATGTCGGCGGCCGTGAACTCGTCGCCGAGGATCCATGGTCCCTTGGCCAGCGCGGCGTCGAGGACGTCGAATACCTGCGTCGCGCTGCCCCAGGCGGCCGTGAAGGTGGGTACCTCGAGCTTGGTGAAGATCTGGATCAACCCGGGCTCGATGCAGCCTGGCCCGAAGAACAGCCATTGCAGATATCGCGCGCGACGCGGATCGGTTGGCGCAGGCGCGAGCTTCGTCTCCGGGTAGCGATCGGCGACATAGGCGCAGATCGCGGCCGCCTCGCCGAGCGCAGCGTCGCCGTCGACCAGGGCCGGCACCTTGCCCATCGGATTGATCTTCAAATACTCCGGCGCCTTCTGCGCGCCCGTCGTGATGTCGGTCAGCACGCGCTCATAGGGCAGGCCGGTTTCCTCCATCAGCCAGAGCGCGGAGAAGGAGCGCGAGCGGGGCGACCAATAGAGCTTGATCATGGGAGCGGACCTTTCATCGGGACGCGATTTTCCTCGTGCATCGCGCGTCTTGTGCTGCTTGGCAAGTCGCTACGGCTCGGGTGACGATGCATGTTTCACGCAAGGTGTTGGTCAATTCTCCCTTTCCAAACAGTTTGATGCAACGTCATCGAAATGCACAAGGCGCTGAAAATGAGCCCGCGATGGCCGCGCGCATGTCGCAGACGCTTCGGTCGATGGTCGATCTCTGCGAGAAGATGGACGCTCTTGCGCTGAAGCCTGGAAAGCGCGGCCCCTACCAAAAGCGCGTTGCCGTCACTCTCTAAAGGCCGTGACGCGGATTTCGACGTGCATCTTAGGGTCGCCAAGCACCGCGACGCCTAGGCACGTCCAGATCGGCTTATGATTGGGCATGCGAAGGCGAAACTGCCGCGCCATCTCCGCTGTAGCTGCAAGGATCGTCCCGTCCGGTTCCGGCGTATGGTATGAGTTGACGTGAGCGACGTTTGCCCAATCAAGCCCGACCTCATTCAGCATGAAGGCCACATTATCGAAGGCTCGATTGATCTCTGCCTCAATCGGAACGTCGACCGGGAAATCGAGCGTATCAGGATGCCAGCCGCCCTGGCCGGATAACTCGACCCGGCCATCGGTCTCCAGCACCATCGAATAGCTGTAGTCTCTGGCGTTCTTTTCACCCCAAGCGCCCGGAGAATGAAGCTTGAACCTCGGCACGTTGCTCTCCCGTCGCGAGCATCGCGAGGCTATCGCAGGCAGGCCTTGATTTCAAACTGAGACACTACCTGGCAATCGATCGACGCCCTTCTTTCTGCGCCACCGATAGCACTTCATCATGAAGCCCGTTGCCGTCGCGACCTCCTCCTTCTCGAACACAAAGCCCTCGCGCTCGTACCAGCGCCAGGCCTTTTCGTTCTCGCGCACGCAACGCAGGACGATTTCGTCCGGCAACTGCGTTCGCGTGAACGCGAGCAACTGATGGCCGAGCGAGCGTCCCTGATAGCGCGGTGCGACGAAGAGCTGGTCGAGATAGAGGTTCGGCAGATGCAGCGCCAGCATGGCGGCGATCGCACCGTCATCATCGGCGACAAAGAGGCTCCAGCCACCCTCGATCTCGCGTCGCACCCGCGCGCGCAGGTTCGCGAGCAGGAAATTGCTCGCCTCCGCCAGGCCGGTCGAG
This sequence comes from Bradyrhizobium sp. UFLA05-108, assembly GCF_059803455.1. Lineage (NCBI taxonomy): Bacteria > Pseudomonadati > Pseudomonadota > Alphaproteobacteria > Hyphomicrobiales > Nitrobacteraceae > Bradyrhizobium > Bradyrhizobium sp. UFLA05-108. The sequence goes on from NZ_JBANAZ010000006.1 coordinate 55,550, forward strand.
ACCCAGCTCTCCATCCAGACACGGGCGATCTCGTCGTATTCGTGCGGCTCGGCGGGACGGATGACCGGAGTGGACATGGGGATGATCTGCCGCGTCGATCAGGCCCTGGCACTGCGCGGTATGGTGCTCGCCGCATGCCGTGCGCGCACCTTGCCGGCCGACAGGCACACCACTTCGGAGATTTGCAGGAGCTGCCGCGCCAGGGGGCTGGTCCTGCGCCAGACCATGCCGATGGTGCGCGAGGGCTGCGGATCGGCGAAGCGCGCGACCGACACGGAGGCCGACCGCGTCTCGACCGGCAGGGCCATTTCCGGGATCAAGGTCACGCCGATGCCGGCGCTGACCATCTGAACCAGCGTCGACAGCGAATTCGCATCCAGCATCTCGCGCGGCGGGGCCGATTGCATGTTGCAGAACGACAGCGCCTGGTCGCGGAAACAATGCCCCTCCTCCAGCAGCAGCAGGCGCATCTCACGCATCATCTCGCGTGAGGGCACCGGAGTTCCCTCATCCGTGCCCGGCCGCACCAGCAGAAACTTTTCCTCGAACAGCGCGACTTCCGTCAGCGAGGCTTCCGAGACCGGCAGGGCGACGATCGCCGTGTCGAGCCGGCCTTCGGTCAGCTCCTGGATCAGCTTGGGTGTCATCGTCTCGCGGACGCGGATGTCGAGCTCCGGATGCAGGCGCGTGAGGTTCTTGGTGATCGTCGGCAGCAGATAGGGCGCGATCGTCGGGATCATGCCGATGCGCAGGCGGCCGGCGAAGCGGTCGCGCGAGGCGCGCGCGAAATCGCCGAGCTCATCGACCGAGCGCAGGATTTCGCGGACGCGCTGGGCGAGTTCCTCGCCGAAGCGCGTGAGTGCGACCTGGCGCGCGCTGCGTTCGAGCAGCAGGCCGCCGAGCGTCTCTTCCATTTCCTTGATCTGCATCGACAGCGCCGGCTGCGAGATCGAGCAGGCTTCCGCCGCGCGCCCGAAGTGGCCGAGACGCGCCAGCGCATCGAAATATCGGAGCTGCCGCAGCGTCAGATTGATCATCAGAAAATCCTATCGCAGCGATCATTAAAGTCAACTTTACCTGATAAGAGGCAGCGCCTAGAGTCGTTTGACCTGGGTCATGGCGAAGTTCGACGCCACCAGAGGAGGTATTCATGGACGATCAAGCAAAATGCCCGTTCACGGGCGGAAAACCCGCACCCTCGAACCGCGAGTGGTGGCCGAATCAACTGGATGTCCAGGTCCTGCACCGGAATTCCGATCTGTCGGATCCGATGGGCAAGGACTTCGACTATGCCAAGGAATTCAAGACGCTCGACCTGAATGCGGTCGTCAAGGACCTGCATGCCCTGATGACCAACTCTCAGGAGTGGTGGCCGGCCGACTTCGGTCACTATGGTGGCCTGATGATCCGCATGGCCTGGCACAGCGCGGGCACCTACCGCATCACCGACGGTCGCGGTGGCGCAGGTGCTGGTCAGCAGCGCTTCGCGCCGCTGAATAGCTGGCCCGATAACGCCAATCTCGACAAGGCTCGCCGGCTGCTCTGGCCGATCAAGCAGAAGTACGGCCGCAAGATCTCGTGGGCCGACCTGATGGTCCTCGCCGGCAACGTCGCGCTGGAATCGATGGGCTTCAAGACGTTCGGTTTTGCGGGTGGCCGCGCCGACGTCTGGGAGCCTGAGGAATTGTATTGGGGTCCCGAAGGCACGTGGCTGGGCGATGAACGCTACAGCGGCGAGCGCCAGCTCGCCGAACCGCTCGGCGCGGTGCAGATGGGCCTCATCTACGTCAATCCCGAGGGGCCGAACGGCAAGCCGGATCCGGTCGCGGCCGCCAACGACATCCGTGAGACGTTCTTCCGCATGGCGATGAATGACGAGGAGACCGTCGCGCTGATCGCCGGCGGCCACACCTTCGGCAAGACGCACGGTGCAGGCGACCCGTCCCTCGTCGGGCCGGAGCCGGAAGCCGGTGCGCTGGAGGATCAGGGCCTCGGGTGGAAGAGCAAGCACGGTACGGGCATCGGCGCTGACGCGATCACCGGCGGCCCGGAAGTCACCTGGACGCAGACGCCGACGAAGTGGAGCAACTACTTCTTCGAGAACCTGTTCGGTCACGAATGGGAGCTGACCAAGAGCCCGGCCGGCGCGCAGCAGTGGAAGGCCAAGAGCACTGAGGCGGTCATTCCGGACGCGTTCGACAAGTCCAAGAAGCATGTGCCGACCATGCTCACGACTGATCTCTCGCTGCGTTTCGATCCGGCCTATGAGAAGATCTCGCGGCGCTTCCTGGAGAACCCGGATCAGTTCGCGGACGCCTTTGCCCGCGCCTGGTTCAAGCTTACCCACCGCGACATGGGCCCGATCGCGCGCTATCTCGGCCCGCTGGTGCCGAAGGAGACGTTGATCTGGCAGGATCCAATTCCGGCCGTCGATCATGAGCTCGTCAGCGAGCAGGACGTCGCGGGGCTGAAGACGAAGATCCTGGCTTCCGGCCTCTCGGTGTCCGAGCTGGTCTCGACGGCCTGGGCATCGGCCTCGACATTCCGCGGCTCCGACAAGCGCGGCGGCGCCAATGGCGCGCGCATCCGCCTTGCTCCGCAGAAGGATTGGGAGGTCAACCAGCCGGCCCAGCTCTCCAAGGTGCTCGGCAAGCTCGAGGCGATCCAGAAGGAGTTTGGCGCAGGCAAGAAGAAGATCTCGCTTGCCGATCTCATCGTCCTCGGCGGTGGCGCCGCGGTCGAAAAGGCTGCGAAGGACGCCGGCGTCGACGTGAAGGTGCCGTTCACGCCGGGCCGCACGGATGCCTCGCAGGAGCAGACGGACGTTCCGTCCTTCGCGCCGCTCGAGCCGCGGGCTGACGGCTTCCGCAACTACGTCGGCGGCAAGCATCAGTTCCTGAGGCAGGAGGAAGCCCTGGTGGACCGGGCGCAGCTGTTGGGGCTCACTGCGCCCGAGCTGACGGCTCTCGTCGGCGGTCTGCGCGTGCTCGGCGCCAACGCAGGTGGCTCGAAGAACGGCGTCTTCACGGAGAAGCCGGGGACGTTGACCAACGATTTCTTCGTCAACCTGCTCGACATGAGCACGCAGTGGGCGCCGGCCGCCAACGGCGCGTATGAGGGGCGTGACCGCAAGACCAATGCGGTCAAGTGGACCGCGACCCGCGCCGACCTGATCTTCGGCTCGCACTCGCAGCTCCGCGCATTCGCGGAAGTCTACGCGAGCGGGGATTCGAAGCAGAAGTTCGCCAAGGACTTCGTGGCCGCCTGGACCAAGGTGATGAACGCCGATCGCTTCGATCTGGTCTGAGTAGCAGTTGCTGTTCACCTCTCCCACTTGCGGGAGAGGTCGACGCGAAGCGTCGGATGAGGGCTCGCTCCACACGGGGGCTCTCGCTTGGGGAGAGACCCTCTCCCCAGCCCTCTCCCGCAAGCGGGAGAGGGAGCGCATGTCGCCCAAGACGAACACAAACAAAAAGGGCGGCCTTTCGGCCGCCCTTCGCGTTTCTGATGTGCCGAGAGCTTACTCGCCGGCCGCTTCGCGCGGAGCCTGCTGGCCCTCAGCGGCCTTCTGCTTGGCCTCGAGGTCCTCGCCGGTCTGCTGGTCGACGGCCTTCATCGACAGGCGCGTCTTGCCGCGGTCGTCGAAGCCGAGCAGCTTGACCTTGACCTTGTCGCCTTCCTTGACGACGTCGGTGGTCTTCTGCACGCGGCTGGCCGCGAGCTGGCTGATGTGGACGAGGCCGTCCTTGGAACCGAAGAAGTTCACGAAGGCTCCGAACTCCATCACCTTGACGACGGTGCCGTCATAGATCTGGCCGACTTCGGGCTCGGACGCGATCGACTTGATCCACTTGATCGCAGCCTTCATCGCCTCGCCGTCGCTGGAGGCGACCTTCACGGTGCCGTCGTCCTCGATGTTGACCTTGGCGCCGGTCTTCTCGACGATCTCGCGGATCACCTTGCCGCCGGTGCCGATCACTTCGCGGATCTTGTCGGTCGGGATCTTGAAGGTCTCGATGCGCGGCGCGTATTCGCCGAGCTCGGCGCGGGCCGCGGTCAGGGCCTTCGCCATCTCGCCAAGGATGTGGATGCGGCCTTCCTTGGCCTGGCCAAGGGCGACACGCATGATCTCCTCGGTGATACCCTCGATCTTGATGTCCATCTGGAGCGAGGTGATGCCCGCTTCCGTGCCGGCGACCTTGAAGTCCATGTCGCCGAGATGGTCCTCGTCACCGAGAATGTCCGAGAGAACCGCGAAGCGCTTGTCTTCGAGGATCAGGCCCATCGCGATGCCCGCGGTCGGCCGCTTCAACGGCACGCCGGCGTCCATCAGCGCGAGCGAGGCGCCGCAGACCGACGCCATCGACGAGGAGCCATTGGACTCGGTGATCTCCGACACCACGCGCGTGGTGTAGGGGAATTCGTGGTGCGGCGGCAGCACGGGATGGATCGCGCGCCAGGCGAGCTTGCCATGGCCGATCTCGCGACGCTTGGTGCCGCCGAGACGGCCGGTCTCACCGACCGAGTAGGGCGGGAAGTTGTAGTGCAGCAGGAACGTCTCCTTGTACGTTCCCGACAGCGCGTCGATGTACTGCTCGTCCTCGCCGGTGCCGAGCGTGGTCACGACCATCGCCTGGGTCTCGCCGCGGGTGAACAGCGCCGAGCCGTGGGCGCGGGGCAGCACGCCGACTTCGGCGACGATGTTGCGGACCGTCTTGGAGTCGCGACCATCGATGCGCTTGCCGGTGTCCAGGATGTTCCAGCGAACGATCTTGGCCTCAAGCTCCTTGAACACGCCCGCGACGCGCAGCTTGTCGTACTTCGGCTCCTGCCCTTCAGGGAAGTAATGGGCGATCACCTTTTCCTTGACCTTGCCGACCGCGGCGTAGCGATCCTGCTTGACGGGAATGGCGTAAGCGGCGCGCAGCTCCTGCTCGACGAGGCCGAGCATTTCCTTTTCGAGCGCCGAATTGTCGATGACGGTGACTTCGCGCGGCTCCTTGGCGGCCTTCTCGGCGAGCTCGATGATCGCGTTGATCACCGGCTGGAAGTGGCGGTGGCCGAACATCACGGCGCCGAGCATGATGTCTTCGTTGAGCTCCTTGGCCTCCGATTCCACCATCAGCACGGCGTCGGCGGTGCCGGCGACCACGAGATCGAGCTGGGTCTCGACCATCTCGTCGAGCGTCGGGTTGAGGATGAACTCGTCATTGGCGAAGCCGACGCGCGCAGCACCGATCGGGCCCTTGAACGGAGCGCCGGACAGGGTCAGCGCAGCGGACGATGCCACCAGCGCGACGATATCGGGGTCGTTCTCCATGTCGTGCGACAGCACGGTGGCAATCACCTGGGTCTCGTTGCGCCAGCCGTCGACGAACAGCGGACGGATCGGGCGGTCGATCAGGCGGGAGACCAGCGTCTCCTTCTCGGTCGGACGGCCCTCGCGCTTGAAATAGCCGCCGGGAATGCGGCCCGCGGCATAGGCCTTCTCCTGGTAGTCGACCGTCAGCGGCAGGAAGTCGACGCCTTCGCGCGGCGCCTTCGCGGCGACGACGGTGGCGAGCACCACGGTCTCGCCGTAGGTCGCGAGGACGGCGCCGTCGGCCTGGCGTGCGACCTTGCCGGTTTCAAGCTTAAGAGGGCGTCCGCCCCAGTCGATCTCGACTGAATGCTTATTGAACATAGATGTCTTCTTTCATGGGTTCTCGAAAGAGGAGACGCGTCGAAAAACAAAAACCATGCGCAAGATTGCGGGACGCTGATCGAAGCGGGTGATCAGCGTCCTGCGATCCTGCCATGGTTTTTGGATTTCGGATGGCGTCCATCCTTTCGGGTCATACGGGCGCCTTGCCCGTTGCGCCCAGCCGCCGGATTGCTGCTGGACTGGTCAGTCGGCACGAGCGCGAACGCCGTATCGCGGCCTTCGACCATCATGCCCGGATGCGAATCGGTATTGGCCCGCACCCGACATGCGCGTGAGCCTCGATCAAAAACCTTGAAAAAAGTGCTTTCGTTCGAAACCACGCGCAGAAACGCGCGCCGGTGGCGCGCGCAAGAGCTCTTAACGACGAATGTTATGCTTCTCGAGCAGCGCCTTGTACCGCGCCTCGTCCTTCTTCTTCAGGTAATCGAGGAGCGAACGGCGCGTCGACACGAGCTTCAAGAGGCCGCGGCGCGAATGATTGTCCTTCACGTGGGTCTTGAAATGGTTCGTGAGGTTGTTGATGCGTTCCGAAAGGATCGCGACCTGGACCTCGGGCGAGCCGGTGTCGCCGGCCTTGGTGGCATTCGTCTTGATGACTTCCGCTTTGCGTTCTGCGGCAATCGACATCGTCAATTTCTCTCGTTGCGACCGGTGCTGGCAGTCAGGCCGGTCAGGTTGAACACACGCTTGGGGATGATTTCGCCATTGCCAACTTCAGCAAGCGCCAAAAGACGGCCTGCCACCGTGACATAGACTGTGCCGCTACAAGTGGGCGCATCCCGTCCGCGCAACAAAACGGCTTGGCCCCGATGGAGCCTTGCCGCATCAGCCCGAGTGACGGCCAGTGCCGGGATGTCGTCCAGCGCGGTCTCAACGGGCAAAAGCGCGTCGGCGAGGCTGCCCTCGCCGGACGCGGCTCTATGGCACAAAGCCTCCAACTGATCCAGCGGAATCATGTCGTTCTCGCCAAACGGGCCGACCAGGGTCCGCCGCAGCGCGCAGATATGGCCGAAAGTGCCGAGAATCCGGCCCATATCTCGGGCCAGGGCGCGGACATAGGTTCCCTTGCCGCATTCGGCCTCGAATACCGCTCGATCGCTATCTGGTTGATCGACAAGGGATAAATGGTGAATCTCGACCGGGCGGGGTGCCAGCTCCACGACCTCGCCGTCGCGTGCCAGGTCGTAGGCGCGCTCGCCCTGGACCTTGATCGCGGAATAGCGCGGCGGGACCTGCTCGATCACGCCGGTGAACCGGGGCAGCAGCGCCAGGATGGCTTCCCGAGTCGGACGCTGGTCGGAGCTGGCGGTCGCCCGGCCCTCGATATCGTCGGTATCGCGCTCTTCCCCCCAGCAGACGGTGAAGCGGTAGCGCTTGCGGCCGTCCATCACGAAGGGGACGGTCTTGGTGGCCTCGCCGAGTGCGATCGGCAGGCCGCCGGAGGCGAGCGGATCCAGCGTGCCGGCGTGGCCGGCGCGCTTGGCGTTGAACAGACGCTTGAGCACGGCGACGGCCTGCGTCGAGGTCATCCCGATCGGCTTGTCGAGCACGACCCAGCCGTGCACGTCGCGCCGGTCGCGGCGCGGCTGATTGTTCTTCTGCTGCTTGGCGCGCGGATCGTTGTTGACGCGGCGCTCCTGCGCATGCGGCGTGGCGTCGCTGCGCAGCTCGGCTAAATTATTTTTCTGCACGTCGCCCGAGTCAGCGTCTTCGGTGCCGATTGCACCGTGAGCCGGGTCCATCATCATTGTTCTTCTTCCCGATCCGAATCCGGATTCTGTTCCGGATCCTTGTCCAAGTCTTTTTGCACCGCAGGCGTTCGCAATAATTTCTCGATCCGTTCCGCTTCGTCGAATCGCTCGTCGACGCGGAAGCGAATGTCAGGTGCAAATTTCAGGTTAACGCGCCGCGCGACTTCGCCGCGCAGGAATTTCTTGTTGCGATCGAGCGCGGCAATCACGCGCTCGGTGTCGCGACCGCCAAGCGGCATCACGTAGATGGTCGCGAGCTTCAGATCCGGCGACATCCGTACCTCCGGCACGGTGATGATGTGACCTTCGAGATCCGCATCATGCACATTGCCTTGCGCCAGAATCTCGGCCATCGCGTGGCGAACCTGCTCGCCGACGCGCAGCTGCCGCTGCGAGCCGCCAGGCGCGGAGCTCTTTTTCTGATGGTGGCGGGGCATTGTCTGGAAAATCACCTCGTCATGCCCGTGATGGGACACCGGCATTGTCATTTGTCACGTCGAAACGAACGAGACATCGATGGCCGGAATGAATCCGGCCATCGCGCTCTCGCAATTTCAGTTCAAAAGGATCCGGTCGCTTCGGTAAGATTTGGACTTACAGGGAGCGCTGGATCGTCTCCACTCGATAACACTCGATCACGTCACCGGCACGCATGTCGTGGTAGTTCTCGAACGCCATGCCGCATTCCTGACCAGACTGGACTTCCTTCACTTCGTCCTTGAAGCGCTTCAGCGTCGACAGCTTGCCTTCGTGCACGACGACGTTGTCGCGGATCAGGCGCACATTGGCGCCGCGTTCCACGGTGCCGTCGGTGACGCGGCAACCGGCGACCTTGCCGACCTTGGAGATGTTGAAGATCTCCAGGATCTCGGCATTGCCCAGCATGGTTTCGCGCAGGGTCGGTGCGAGCAGGCCGCTCATCGCCTTCTTCACGTCATCCACGAGGTCGTAGATGATGTTGTAGTAGCGGATCTCGATGCCGTTGCGCTTGGCGGCCGCGGCCGCCTCCTTGTTGGCGCGAACGCTGAATCCGATGATCGCTGCGTTGAAGCCTTCCGCGAGCGTGACGTCGGACTCCGAGATGCCGCCGACGCCGGCATGCAGGATGCGGGCTGCGACTTCCTCGGTGCCGAGCTTCTCGAGCGAGCCGAGGATCGCTTCCAGCGAGCCCTGCACGTCGGCCTTGACAATCAGCGGGAACTCCTTGCGGCCCGCGGTCTTCAACTGCGACATCATCTGCTCGAGTGAGCCGCGCATGCCGGAGATCGAGGCTGCCGCGTTCTCGCGCTTCTGGTGCGCGCGGTAGCTGGTGATCTGGCGGGCACGGGCTTCGTTCTCGACGACCGCGAGACGATCGCCTGCCTCAGGCGGGCCATTGAAGCCGAGCACCTCGACCGGCACGGAGGGGCCGGCTTCCTGCACGGTCTCGCCCTGATCCGAGATCAGCGCGCGGACGCGGCCCATCTCGGCGCCGGCGACGATGATGTCGCCGACACGAAGCGTGCCGCGCTGGACCAGCACGGTGGCGACCGGACCACGGCCGCGGTCGAGCTTGGCCTCGATCACGGTGCCTTCGGCCGGACGCTCCGAATTGGTCTTCAGGTCGAGGATTTCGGCCTGCAGCGCGATCATCTCCAGGAGCTTGTCGAGATTGGTCTTGTTCTTGGCGGACACCTCGACGTCGACCACTTCGCCGCCGAAGGATTCGACCTGAACCTCGTGCTGGAGCAGTTCGGTGCGCACGCGCTCGGGCTTGGCGTCGGGCTTGTCGATCTTGTTGATCGCAACAATGATCGGTACGCCCGCCGCCTTGGCGTGATTGATGGCCTCGACCGTCTGCGGCATCACGCCGTCATCGGCCGCGACCACCAGCACGACGATGTCGGTGACCTTGGCGCCGCGGGCGCGCATCGCGGTGAACGCGGCGTGGCCGGGCGTGTCGATGAAGGTGATCTTCTTGCCGGTTTCGGGCGAAGACACCTGATAGGCGCCGATGTGTTGGGTGATGCCGCCGGCTTCGCCCGAGACCACATTGGCGTGACGGAGCGCGTCGAGCAGCGAGGTCTTGCCGTGGTCGACGTGACCCATCACGGTCACGACCGGCGAACGCGGCTCGGTGTCGGTGGAATCGTCGACGACGTCGAACAGGCCTTCTTCGACGTCGGAGGCCGCAACACGCTTCACGGTGTGGCCAAGCTCTTCGGCGATGAGCTGAGCGGTGTCGGCGTCGATCACGTCGGTGATCTTGTGCATCGCGCCCTGCTTCATCAGCATGCGGATGACGTCGACCGCGCGCTCGGACATGCGATTCGCGAGTTCCTGGATCGTGATCGCCTCCGGGATCGTCACCTCGCGGATCAGCTTTTCCTTCGGTTCGTTCGAGGCATGGCCCTTCAGGCGCTGAGTGCGGCGGCGGAACGAGGCGATCGAGCGCTCGCGCACCTCGTCGGCATTGAGCGCGGTGACGACGGTCAGGCGGCCGCGCTCCTTCTGCGGGCCGGGCTTGTGGGTGGTCTTGGGGGCCGCCACGGGACGTGCGGCGCCGCCAGGACCGCGACGGATCTGGCGCGGACCCTCGTCCTCGTCCGGTCCGGCCGCGACTGCGGGGGCGCGACCCGCCGGGCCGGCCGGCCGCTGTGTGGTCGTTGCGGGCCGGGCCGCGGAGGCCGTCGGCCGCGCAGTGGTGGTCCCGGGCCGCGGCGCAGGAGCGGCCGGTGCCGCCGTCGCGGTACGCGCGGGAGATTGCGGCTGCTCGCCTTCGCCAAAACGCTTCTTGGCCTCGATCTCGGCCTTCCGCTTGGCTTCGTCCTCGTGGCGATGACGCTCGTCCTCGGCCTTGCGGCGCGCTTCAGCGGCCTCGCGCTCGGCACGCTCGGCGCTTTCGCGAATGGCGCGGCGCTGGGCTTCTTCCTCGGCCTGACGGCGCTCTTCGACCTCGCGCAGCTTGGCATCGGCCAGCGCGCTGGCGCGGGCGGAACGTTCGTCCTCGGTCAGGGTGCGCAGCACCACGCCGGAATTGGCGTTGCGCGGCGGGGCAGGGGGCGGAGCCGGGCGGGCCGCAGGAGGGGGTGCGGCCGGGGCCGGCTTCGCAACCTCCGGGGTGTGCGGCTCGGGACCGGTGTCCCCGATCCGGCGCTTGCCGCGCTTCTCGACCACAACCTGCTTGCTGCGGCCATGGCTGAAGCTCTGGCGCACGGTGCCCGTTTCGACGCGCGGCTTGAGCGTCAGCGTCTTGCTCGGAACGCTCAGCTTCTTGTCGCCAGGGGTCTTGGTATCAACCATTCAGCAGTCCTAATCCTGATCTTGTTGTCATTGTGCGTTGCCGCACTGTCATACCGGTCGTCGTTCTGTCTTCAGAAATCCTGGCCGCGCTTTTCGGCAGTCCCGTCATCGTCCGCCATCCGGTATCGGACCAGCATCTGGCTACGTGACAAAAATGTCCTGCTCGCCGGGCCCGCGAGCAGCGCAGCATGTATCACATTTGACCTGCCTAGTGCCAAATCCAATTCTGCCGATTTCAATGCGGTGACGACGGGAATTTGCAGCTTCTCGTCGCGATTCCGCTCGTTTTGCCGCGCCAACCCGTCCAATTTGCGGATTCCGTCCTGGGCTCCGTCACTGGCGTGGATCAGGACCGCAACCGCTCCCTCTTTCAGGGCGGTCTCGACCTTGCCGAAGCCGGCCAGGACCTGACCTGCCTTGGTGGCAATCGCCAGCGCCTCGGTCACACTCCGAACCAGCAGCGTTTCCGTGTCAGAGGGAAGCGTTGGCGGGACGCGCAAATCGCGCCTGAAGGCCTTGCTGAAATGGTGACGGTGGACGGCTTCCGCAACTGCTTGTCGCGAGGCCGATATCCACATGCCCCGGCCAGGCAGCTTGCGCTTGAGGTCGGGAACAATATCGCCCTGGGGTGAAACGACGAAGCGGATCAGCTCGTCGATCGGCCGGACCTTTCGGCTGACCACGCACATGCGCATGGTCGCGGACCTTTCGGTCCGCGGTCCATGGTCGAGTTCGGGGTCAGTGCTGGCAAGCATCCGGGCGACATCTCCTGATCGCCCTTAAGCCGGCTGCTGTTCGGACGCCTCGGCGTCTTCAGCGGGCTTGGCGAGGTCCGCCTCGGTGATCCAGCCGGCCTTGACGCGTGCCTGCATGATCATCGCCTCGGCATCGTCGCGGGAGATGTCGATGCCGTCGAGCGCGCCCTTGAACTTGGTCTGCTCGCCGCCTTCCTTGCGCTCGGTCCAGCCGACCAGATCGTCGGTGGCGCAGCCGGCGAGGTCGTCGACCGTCTTGATGTCGTTCTCGCCGAACTTCACCAGCATCTTCGAGGTGACGCCGGGCACGTCCTTAACCGCATCCTCGACGCCGAGTTCCTTGCGCCTGGCCTCGAGCTCGGCTTCCTGCTGCTCGAGATATTCGCGCGCGCGGTTCTGCAGCTCCTGCGCGGTCTCCTCGTCGAAACCTTCGATGCCGGCGAGTTCCTTGACGTCGACCATCGCCAGTTCCTCGACCGAGGTGAAGCCTTCGGATGCCAGCAATTGACCGACCACCTCGTCGACATTGAGCGATTCCATGAAGACGCGGGTGGAGTTCTCGAAGTCGGCCTGGCGGCGCTCGGATTCCTCCTGCTCGGTCAGGATGTCGATGTCCCAGCCGGTGAGCTGCGAGGCGAGGCGGACGTTCTGGCCGCGGCGGCCGATCGCCAGCGAAAGCTGGTTGTTGGTGTCGGGCACCACGACCTCGATGCGCTCGCGGTCCTCGTCGATGACGACCTTGGACACTTCGGCCGGCGCCAGCGCGTTGACCACGAAGGTCGCGATGTCGGGCGACCAGGGGATGATGTCGATCTTCTCGCCCTGCAATTCGTTCACCACTGCCTGCACGCGCGAGCCGCGCATGCCGACGCAGGCGCCGACCGGATCGACCGAGGAATCGCGGGAAATCACGCCGATTTTCGCGCGCGAGCCGGGATCGCGGGCCACCGCCTTGATCTCGACGATGCCGTCATAGATTTCCGGCACTTCCTGCGCGAACAGCTTTGCCATGAACTGCGGATGGGTGCGGGAGAGGAAGATCTGCGGCCCGCGAGTCTCGCGGCGCACGTCGAAGATATAGGCGCGGACGCGGTCGCCGTTGCGGAACACCTCGCGCGGCAGCATCTCGTCGCGGCGGATGATGGCTTCGCCGCGGCCGAGATCGACGATCACGCTGCCATATTCGACACGCTTGACGACGCCGTTGACGATGTCGCCGATGCGGTCCTTGAATTCCTGGTACTGCCGGTCTCGCTCGGCCTCGCGCACTTTCTGCACGATGACCTGCTTGGCCGACTGCGCGGCGATACGGCCATATTCCAGCGGCGGCAGCGTATCGGCGATGGTGTCGCCGACCTGGGCCCCGGGATTGGCGCGCTGCGCGTCGACCAGTGAAATCTGGTTGGAATGATTTTCGACCTTGTCGACGACCAGCATGTGGCGCGACAGCCGGAGTTCGCCCTTCTTGGGATCGATCTCGGCATGAACGTCGGTCTCGCTGCCGTAGCGGGCGCGCGCCGCCTTCGCGATGGCGTCCTCCATCGCGGCAATGACGATGCCGCGGTCGATCGATTTCTCGCGCGCAACGGCGTCGGCGATCTGCAGCAATTCAAGTCGATTGGCGCTGACTGCCATGGCTAGTCTCCTTCGTCAGGCTCGATTTCGCCGCGCCGCGCACGTTCGGCGGTCAGGCGATGTTGCTTGGTGTTTTTCGGTGCCGGCTTCTTCTTCGGCTTGGTGTTCTTGGTCGTCTTCTCGCTGATCTTGGCGTGCGCCGGTTGCGGCGGCTCCAGGCCGAGATTGCGGCGCATCTCGCGCTCCTGCGCCTTACCCCGGCGCATGGACTCCGCGATCAGCTCGTCGGTCAGGACCAGCCGCGCCTCGCCGATATCCTCCATCACCAGGAGAACGTCGGCGTCCTCGCCGGCCTTGACGTCGTCGCGCGTGATGCGAACGCGGTCGCCTTCGATGCCGGCGATGGCGCCGCGAAAGCGCTTTCGTCCGTCATGGGCGACGGCCATCTCGATCTTCAACAGATGCCCCAGATGGCGCTCGAAATCGGAGCGCCGCACCAGCGGCCGGTCGATCCCCGGCGAGGAAACCTCCAGCCGATAGGCGCGGTCGATGGGATCGGCGACATCGAGCACCGGCGACAGCGCCCGAGAGATCGCCTCGCAATCCTCGATCTGCATCGAGCCGTCCGGCCGCTCCGCCATGACCTGGACCGTGCAGCCGGCTTCCCCGGAGATGCGGATCCGCACCAGGCGATAGCCCATGCCTTGCAGCACCGGGCCGGCGATCGCCGAGACCCGCGCGGCCACGCCCGGCTCGACCACGAGCCGCGGCTCGGCCAATAGCTCGGTATCTGTGGAACCAGCGCTGGGTTCGATCATATCTGGGGTCAAGACGCTTCTAGTGGTTAACGCTTGCTTTACGCTGCTTCAGGGAACTCGCGGGGTCGGTCGGCCCCTACAGACGTGGTCGCCCGATCTCGATGCAGGTAATAAAAAAGAGCGGGTCCTTCCGGGCCCACTCTCAATACCGATCGTATGAGAAGATAAGTTGGCGCGGATATAGCGCTTTTCGGCGCTCTCGACAAGGCCCGGCCGCCCCAGGACCGCCTTTTTATGCGGTGCCCGGCCTAAAGCGCGATGAAATCAGGATGGAGCGTCATCCCGCTTTAGGTCCTTGTTTGAGCATGATCTTTTCGGAAAACCGCTACACACTTTTCCGGATCATGCTCTAACCGTTCCTTCACCAAGGATGGCCTAATTTGCCTGCTGGCGGTGCATTTTAAGGCTTCTCGTGTACTCCCGGCGTGCCCAATGCGAGTTCGCGTTTCATGACCGTTGCCACGTCGCTCATTCCCGGACTGGACGAGATCGTCAGGCGCGGCGACCCCAGGCGTCGCAGCGACATCGCGCGCGCCATCGCCGATCTGTTCTTCCAGGACGCCACCAAGCTCAGGCCTGATCTCGTCGATCTCTTCGACAATCTGCTGATCGACCTCGTTCCGCATGCTGACCTGACGGCGCGTATCGATCTTGCCGAGCGATTTTCGCGCGTGGCGAACGCACCGCGCCATCTCGTCGGTCAGCTCGCGCACGAAAACGAAATTCAGGTGGCGGGCCCCGTGTTACGCCGCTCGCCTGTGCTCGACGAAGCCGCGCTGATCGAGATTGCGCGCCTGAAAGGCCAGAGCCACCTTCTCGCCATGACCGAGCGGCCAGTCCTGTCCGCCGATATCACCGATGTGCTGGTCGAGCGCGGCGATCGCGACGTGGTGCGGCGTGCTGCTGGCAATGCCGGTGCCGTGTTCTCGGCGGGCGGCTATTCGGAGCTGATCAAGCGCGCCGCGCAGGACGGCGTGCTGACGCTCAAGATCGGCCAGCGCGACGATCTCTCCGGCGATCAGCTCAAGGACCTTCTCGGCGGAACGCTCGACGTCATCCGCCGCCGCCTGTCGAGCGTGGTCAAGCCTGCGCGCCAGATGGAGATCAGGCGCGCGATGAACGAGCTCGAGGAGGCCTCGCTGCCGCAAGGTCCGCGGCGCGACTTCTCGGCGGCGCAGCGCACCGTGCTCGGTCTCAACCGCGAAGGCCATCTTGGCGAAAGTGCGCTGCTCGGTTTCGCAAAGGCCCACAAATATGAGGAATCCATCGCTGCGCTGTCCGCGATGTCCGGCGTCAGGCTCCCCGTCCTCGACCGTCTGATCGCCGGCGACCGCTACGACCCGATCCTGATCATGGGCCGGGTTTTGAACCTCGGCTGGCCGACCGTGCGCGCCCTGATCCTGTTGTGGTACGGCCCGCAGCGCGCGCCCGCAGATGCCGATATCGAAGCGGCGCGAATGAACTTCACCAAGCTGATGCCGTCGACCGCCGAGCGGGTCGTGAATTTCTGGCGCAGCCGCCAGACGATCTGAGCTCAAAGTAACGCACCTGGGCATCTACGCTTGGCGTCATGGCCGGGACGAGCCTGGCCATGACGACTGCAGATGGACCGCGCGAAGAATCTATACTCGCCTGAATCGCAAATACGCAGCCTTGCGGCCCTCGCGCGCGGCTTTTCTGCCGTAGCGCGTCATGGTGTAGCCGGCCCAGGGCAATCGAAAATCGTCGGCGCGCTCGGCGAGCCAGACGAAGTCCGGCGAGCGGGCGAGATGCGACAACGTCCAGGCGCAATAATCGTCGATGTCGCAGACGAAGCGGAATTCGCCGCCGCTTTCGAGCACGCGCGCCATCGCGGATATGGTCTTGTCCTGGACGAACCGCCGCTTCCAGTGCCGCCGCTTCGGCCACGGATCGGGATGGATCAGGTCGATCCGCGACAGCGAAGAGTTCGGCAGCCAGGCCAGCAGCTCGGCGGCGTCGCCCGCGAACAGGCGGATGTTGCCGATATTGTGCGCCTCGATCTGCGCGAGGATCTTGGCCATGCCGTTGACATAGGGCTCGCAGCCGATGAAGCCGGTGGCCGGAAAGTGTTGCGCCTCCGCCGCGAGATGCTCGCCGCCGCCGAAGCCGATCTCGAGCCGCAGCGCTTGCGCGGCTGGATCGAAGATCGCGCACGCATTCGCAGGCGCCGCTTGCGTGATGTCGAGCGCAAGATGCGGCAGCAGATGCGCAACGAGGTCGGCCTGGTGCTGCCGAAGCTTGTGCCCCTTGCGGCGGCCGAAGAACGCGCGCTCGCCGTCGTCAGCGCGAGCCGGATCCGATCTGCGCTCGCTCATCGCAGCGTCTGGTACAGGCGGTAGAGCAGCCGCGCGCGTGGCTCGAGCGAGGAAACATAGAGCTGCTCATAATGAGTGTGTGCGCCCTTGCCGTCGACGCCGAGCCCGTCGAGCGTTGCGGTATGGGCCGCGGTGAAATTGCCGTCCGATCCGCCGCCGGTGTGGGTGTCGATCAGATCGAAGCCGAGCTCGCCGGCCAGCGTTTTCGCGTGCTCGTAGAGCGAGGCACCGGAATTGCTCTTCTCGTAGGGCGGCCGGTTGAGGTCGCCCGTCACCTTGACGGTGACGCCATCGGTCTTCGAGGTCAGCCCAAGAATCTTTCCGACGAATTCCTCGGCGTCGGCATTGCTGAGCACGCGCAGGTCGACCTCGGCATAGGCTTCTTCCGGCGTGACGTTGGGCCGCGTGCCGCCACGCACCACGCCGACATTGACGGTAACGCCGCGCTTGAGATCGTTCATCCCTTCCAGCGTCTGGATGATGTTGGCGAGCTCGCGGATGGCGCTGCGGCCATCCTCGGGCCGCGAGCCCGCATGCGCGGGCACGCCTCTGATGAAGACTTCGAACCGCCCGACGCCCTTGCGGCCCGTGACGATCTTGCCGCCGTCGCGCGCCGGCTCCGTCACCAGCACATATTTGGCCTTCCGTCCTTCCGCTTCGATCAGCGTGCGCGAGGTTGGGCTGCCGATCTCCTCGTCGGAGGTGAACATGTGGGTGATGCCGAGCGGCGAGTGGTCGGACGTGGCGCAGATGTTGCGGAATGCGTGATGGGCGATATAGGCGCCGCCCTTCATGTCGTAGATGCCGGGGCCGAAGGCGCTGTCGCCCTCGACCTTGAAGGGCAGGCGCTCGATGAAGCCTATCGGGTGTACGGTATCGAGATGGCTGAGCACGAGGATGCCGGGTCTGTCCTGTCCCCATGCAGAGCGCACCACGAGATGATCACCGCAGCCATTGATGCCGGCGACGCGTTCGGTCGTGACGGGCAGGTCGCGATGCTGCTCGGTGACGACAGACATCAGCTTGTTGACCTGCTCAGGCGCTTCCGTCGGCGTCTCGATCTCCACCCAGCGGCGGATGCCCTCAAGGATGGTCGCAGTGTCGAACGGATTTGAGCTGGACATGTCGTCGCCTGTGCCTCGGGGTGAGGAATGTCGTGGAAATTCGCGTGCCTTATACGCGGACCACACATCACGACATAGGCCAGATTTGGCGCAGCCTCATGGCCCGAATGCAGGGCGCCTCAGCGCTTGTCGGGGCCTTCGCGGGCAGCGATCTGCTCGACGAGATCGACGATCGAGCGACGCATCTTGGAATCGGTGATCCGGGTGAAGGCTTTCGTCAGCGCCAGCCCTTCGGATGTGGCGAGGAAGTCGGAAACATAGGAGGGCGAGGCGCCCTCGCTGAAGCCATCGGGGCCCGGCGTGCCGCTTGGTCCGCCCTCGAACAGGAACGAGACCGGCACCTGGAGAATTTCCGCGATCTGCTGGATGCGACTCGCGCCGACCCGGTTGGTGCCCTTCTCGTATTTCTGGATCTGTTGGAACGTCAGGCCAAGCGCTTCGCCAAGCTTCTCCTGGCTCATGCCCAACATGATGCGGCGCATGCGCACGCGGCTGCCGACATATTTGTCAACAGGGTTGGGCGCTTTCGACATCTCTCCTGCCCTCCTCAGACACCTTTAGCGCAACAGGGGAGTATGCGTCAGGTGATAACGTCGCCAAAACCTCTGTTTGGATTCTTGGGAAACATTGCGGAGAAATTTAGCAACGCCCGCTGTCTTCCTGCAGCAAGGGCAGAATGCGGAGCGTGCTGCCGCTCTGTCAACCGGAGGATTACGGTTGTCAAAAGTTTACCGGCAGCGCCGTTGGCGATCAGGGACGTCGTCTGGCAACGCGCTTACGCACCGCAAGAATGACGGCGAGCGCGACGAGGATCGCGGCCGGAATGTCGCCGACCCTGGCATACACGGTTGCTGGGATCGCAGCGGGCAGGCCCGAATCCAGAACGCCCTCGATACCGAGGCCAAGGCTGGCGATGGTCCGACCGACGGGATCGACGACCGCCGAAATTCCCGTATTTGCCGAGCGGACCAGCGGCAATCCAAGCTCGATGGCACGCATTCGAGCCTGCTCCATGTGCTGGTAGGGGCCAGTGGAAATTCCGAACCAGCCGTCATTGGTCAGGTTGACGATCCAGCCCGGCCGTTCTTCGCGTCCTGCAACGTCACCGGGAAAGATGGCTTCGTAGCAAATGAGCGGTAGCGCGGGCGGCACGCTCGGCACCGGCAGTGCATGCCGCACGGTGCCGGGAATGAAGCCGCCCTGAACCCGCGTCAGTTGCTCGAAGCCAAGCTTCTCCATCAGGTCCTGATAGGGAAGAAATTCTCCGAACGGTACCAGGTGCAGCTTGTCGTAGACGGAAAGCACGCTGCCGTCGTGGTCGATCACGTAGATGGAGTTAAAGGCGCGCGTGATTCGCGTGCCCGGTGGCAGATCGGGCGCGCGGACCGATCCCGTGATCAGCACTGTTCCCTTGGGCAGGAGGTCCGCGATTTGCGCCATCGCGTCGGCTTCGCGGGCCAGGAAGAACGGAAAGGCGGATTCAGGCCAGATCAGGATGGTGGTATCGCGTACGCCAGTCGACTGGGGTCCGGAGGCGCGGTCCGACAAAGCCAGGTACTTCTTCATCACCTCCGCCTTGGCGGAGTAGTTGAACTTGGCATCCTGCTGAAGGTTCGGCTGCATCAGGCGAAGCTTTGCGCCCGCCACCATCGTCGTTGGATGCAGCGACAGGCGGATCGCGCCGAAGATGCCCATGACGATCAGCAGTGCGATCGCTGCGACCGGCACGCGCCACGGAATTTTCTTGTCCGGCGTGCGGTCGATCAGCGCCGCAGGGCTGGCGAAGATCGCGACCGTCAGGAACGTCATGCCCCAGAGGCCGATCAGTGACGCAGTCTGCGCCAGCGGCAGCGGCTCGGACAGCGAGTAGCCGAAGGCGTTCCATGGAAAGCCGGTCAGGGCATGGCCGCGCATCCACTCGGCGACGGTGAGACTTGCCGCGAGCGCGAGGATGCGCCCGGCGTCCTTGGTCCAGAGCAGCCGCGCCAGCGCAAATCCGATCGCCGTGTAGATTGCGAGATAGGCCGGCAGGCCCAGCACTGCGAACGGCGTCAGCCAGGCAAAGGTCTGGGCATCGACGAAGAAGGCGTAGCCGATCCAGTAGAGGCCGGGGACGAAATAGCCGAGCCCGAACCAGTAGCCTGTCAGCGCCGCGGCGGGAACGCCGCCGAACCGGCCGCCGCCGGCCCCGTCGATCAGCCAGACCAGCACCGGGAAGGTCAGAAATAGCACCGGCCAGGCGTTGAAAGGCGCCAGCGCCAGCACCGAGAGCGCGCCGGCCGCCATGGCAATGAGCGCGCGCTTCCATCCCCAGGTGAGGATGATGGCAAGGGCGACCATCCGAAGTCGTTGCGCCGGGGTCACTGCGTGCCGGCTCCGTCGCCGGGCGGCGGATTGGGCGTGTCGCCGGATGGCGGCGTGCCTTGATCGGGTGAGGCCTCGCGGCGGCGGCTTTCGCGCTGGGTGCGCGGGGCCGGACGTTCCTTGCGAGCCGCGATGCGCAGGCGCTTGACGCGGCGCGGATCGGCGTCGAGCACCTCGACCTCGTAATTGCCGGGACCGGAGATCACTTCGCCGCGCACCGGCAGGCGGCCGACGAAGCTGACGAGATAGCCGCCGAGCGTCTCGACCTCCTCACCCGCTTCGCCGGTGACGAAATCCTCGCCGATCACGGAGCGGACGTCGTCCAGGCTCGCGCGCGCATCGGCGATGAAGGAATTGTCGAGCTGGCGTACGATCGACGGCGGCTCGTCGCTGTCGTGCTCGTCGTCGATCTCGCCGACGATCTGCTCGACGATGTCCTCGAGCGAGACCAGCCCGTCGGAGCCGCCATATTCGTCGACGACGAGCGCGAGATGGATGCGCGAGGCCTGCATCTGTGCGAGCAGGTCGATTGCCCGCATCGACGGCGGCACGTAGAGGAGCTTGCGGATGATGTTGGCATCCTGCAGCGGCAGCGCGAGGTCGACCGCGCGCAAATCGAGACCGGCGGGCAGCGGCTTCTTGCGCTTGGTCTTGGTGGCTTCCGAGACGCGGGCCTTGGCCGTCATGAAGGTCAGGAGATCGCGGATGTGCACGATGCCGACGGGATCGTCGAGCGTCTCGTTGTAGACCACGAAGCGGGAATGGCCCGCGCTCTCGAAGCGGTCCATCAGCTCGCCGAGCGGAATGTCGCGCTTCACTGCGATGATGTCGGCGCGATGCACCATGACGTCGGCGATGCGGCGCTCATGCAGGTTGAGGATGTTGCGCAGCATGGTGCGCTCGACGGCGGAGAAGCCGGCATCGTCAGGCGTCGTGGCGTCGAGCACGACCTGGAGATCGTCGCGAACCGAACCGGCCTTCCAGCCGAACAGCGTGCGGATGGCGCGGATCAGCCAGCCTTCGGCTGTCGGACGCGCGATCTCGCCCGGCTGCACCACCGCCGGCAGGTTGCGGGTGTTGCGCGGATTGTCGTGGATTGGTTCGGAATCCGCCATCTCAATCGATCCGTCAGCGCTCTGCATAGGGGTCCGGGATACCGAGCTGGGCCAGGACGTCCTGTTCGAGTGCTTCCATCTCCTCTGCGTCAGCATCGTTTTCGTGGTCGTAGCCGATCAGGTGCAGGAAACCGTGCACCGCGAGATGGCTCAAATGGTGGTCGAACGGCTTCTGTTCCTCGTCCGCCTCGCGCCGCAGGGTCTCATAGGCGATGGCGATGTCGCCGAGCATGCGCGGCGCATCGCCCGCCTTCCATTCGCCCTCCGGCTGGAGTGCAGGAAAGGACAGCACGTTGGTCGGCTTGTCGATGCCGCGCCAGTTGCTGTTCAGCGTGCGGATGCCGGAATCATCGGTCAGCATCACGGCCACTTCGGCGTCGGTGACGTCGTCGTCGACGGAAGAGGCCGCCGCGGCGATCGCGCGCTGGATCACCGCTTCGGCATCGGGCTCGCTCTGCCAGCAGTCGGCAACGACGAGAACCTCGGTCATGGGAAGATTGGAATGCGACATGGTGTTGTTCGGAACGGACGGCGCTTGGCTTGCGTCGTTCGATCCGGATTTTCTCGCTATGGCTTGCCTGCGGCCGGCCGTTGCGCCGACCCCTCATAGGCGGCAACGATCCGCGCCACGAGCTCGTGCCGGATCACGTCCTCGGCGGTGAAATGAACTTGTGAAATGCCCTCGACGCCGCCGAGCAGACGGGTCGCCTCCGACAGGCCGGAGGTCTGGCCGTTCGGCAGGTCGATCTGCGACGGATCGCCGGTCACGATCATGCGGCTGTTCTCGCCGAGACGGGTCAGAAACATCTTCATCTGCATCGAGGTGGTGTTCTGCGCCTCGTCCAGGATGATCACGGCATTGGTCAGCGTGCGGCCGCGCATGAAGGCGAGCGGCGCGATCTCGATCTCGCCGGTCTGCAGCGCGCGCTCGACGATACGCGCATCCATCAGGTCATACAGCGCGTCATAGATCGGGCGCAGATAGGGATCGACCTTCTCGCGGAGATCGCCAGGCAGGAAGCCGAGCCGCTCGCCGGCCTCCACCGCCGGGCGCGACAGGATGATCTTGTCGACCTCCTTGCGCTCGAATAGTTGCGCGGCGTGCGCGACGGCGAGCCAGGTCTTGCCGGTGCCGGCCGGGCCGATGCCGAACACCAGCTCATGGCGCTTCAGTGCACGAATATAGGAATCCTGCGCGGCGGTGCGTGCGCGCACGGGGCGCTTGCGCAAATTGATGCTTTCGAAGGTCGACTTGGCCGACTTGGCGTCGAACTCGAACAGCGAGCCCTGCGCGATCACGGCGCGGATCGCGCCTTCGACCTCGCCCTGGTCGAGATCCTGTCCCTTCACCGCCTGGGCGTAGAGCATTTCCAGCACGCGCCGCGCGGCGTCGCAGCCATCGCGCGTGCCGCCGATGGTGATGTGGTTGCCCTTGGAGTCGACGACGACGCCGAGCCGGCGCTCGACCTGTGCCAGATTCTGCCCGTAGGGGCCGACCAGCGCGGAAGCGGCGCGGTTGTCGTCGAAGTCGATGACGACCTGGGTTTCGGGCGGAACTTGCATGTCGCGGTCAAATTTGCGGCTGGGAGCGAACGAAGACGAATCCGATGCGCTTTTGGGCAAGGGTTTCAGGCTCCAGTGGCGATTGGCGATAAAGCGGGCCGCTGCGCGGGCTCAGGCGTCGCGAGCGCGCCGAGCAGGCTGTAGCGTTCGAGGCTGTCGATGCGCACCGGCAGGATTTTACCGATGATGTCGGGCGAAGCCATCACATGCGCGGGCTGAAGGTAAGCGGTGCGGCCGACGATCTGGCCGTCCTTGCGCGCCTCGCGCTCGAACAACACGTCGACGGTTGTGCCAATCGCAGCCTTGTTGAAGGCCGATTGCTGGGCGTCGATCAACTCCTGGAGCCGCTCCAATCGCTGGTCCATCTCGACTAGGGACACCGTCTCCTGCATGTCCGCGGCCGGGGTTCCCGGCCGGGCCGAATATTTGAACGAGTAGGCTGCAGCGTAGCCGATTTGTGTGACCAGTGCGAGGGTCGCGCGAAAATCTTGCTCGGTCTCCCCAGGGAAGCCCACGATAAAATCTGATGAAAAAGCAATGTCTTGGCGCACAGCCCGGAAACGGTCGATGATCTTCCGATAATCATCGGCGGTATGTTTGCGGTTCATGGCCGCCAGGATCCGGTCCGAGCCGGACTGCACCGGCAGGTGCACGAAGGGCATCAGGCCGGGCAGATCGCGGTGGGCCGCAATCAGACTGTCATCGACGTCGCGAGGGTGGCTGGTGGAATAGCGCAGGCGCGCGATGCCGGGAATCTGCGCGAGATGCTCGAGCAGCTTGCCGAGCGGCCAGCTTCGTCCGTCCGGTCCCTCGCCATGATAGGCGTTGACGTTCTGGCCGATCAGCGTGAGCTCGCGCACGCCGTTGTCGGCGAGCCGCTTCACGTCGTCGACGATCTTCGCCACGGGCCGCGACACCTCGGCGCCGCGCGTATAGGGCACGACGCAGAAGGTGCAGAACTTGTCGCAGCCTTCCTGCACGGTGACGAAAGCGGAGATGCCGCGCGCGCGGATCGCTTCGGGCTTTGGCTGGGCGAGGAAGCCGAACTTGTCGGCCGCCGGAAATTCGGTCTCGATCGCGCGGCCGTCGTGGCCTGCGCGCTTCAACAGCTCCGGCAAATGATGATAGCTCTGCGGGCCCACCACGACATCGACGACAGGCGCGCGGCGCACGATCTCATCGCCCTCGGCCTGCGCCACGCAGCCGGCGACCGCGATCTGCATGGTGCGGCCACCGCGCGCCGCCTCGTCCTTGGCGGCGCGCAGGCGGCCGAGCTCGGAATAGACCTTCTCCGAGGCCTTCTCGCGGATATGGCAGGTATTGAGGATGACGAGGTCGGCATCCTCTGCGCTCGCCGTCTCCACGAATCCTTCCGGAGCCAGCGTGTCCACCATGCGCTGGGCATCGTAGACGTTCATCTGGCAGCCATATGATTTGATGTGCAGCTTGCGCGGCGGCGTCATGGAACCCGGATTTGAGGTGGAGAACGGCCCTCAGATATAGGTTGGACGAGCGAAAATCCAGCGAATGGAGGCCCCTGGGCCGTCATTCCGGGGCGCTCGCATAGCGAGCGAGCCCGGAATCCAGAGGTTTCGGCGCGAGATTCCGGGTTCATCGCTGCGCGATGCCCCGGAATGACAGAGGCGGTGGTGAAATCACTCGGCCAAGGCGTCGGCTTCGACCCGGCGGACCAGGTCCGGCAATTGCCGCATATCGTCGAAGGTCAGGTCGGCGCCCGCTTGTCGCAGGACATCGGCATAGCCTGGACGACAATGGCTACCCCCGTAAAAGCCGAACACGGTCATTCCGGCTGCCCGCGCGCCGGCGATGCCGGCTACACTATCCTCGATCACGACGCAGCGCTCCGGCGGCACCTTCATCTCGCTTGCGGCAAACAGGAACAGGTCCGGCGCCGGCTTGCCGTTCTTCACTTGCGAGGCCGAGAAGATGTTCGGCACAAGGCGCTCGTAGAGCGCAGTTCTCCCCAGGCTGACCCGCATGCGCTGATGCGAGCCACTGGAGGCCACGCACACGCGTTGTGTGACCTGGTCGAGCACGTCGTGAATGCCGCGTATCGCTTCCAGGTCGCGCTCGAACGAGCCGAACAATTCATCCTGCAGATCGGTGTGATAGGTGTCTGGCAGCTTGCGGCCAAGCTCGGTCTCGATCTCGAGATTGGCCTGTCGCGTCGATCGTCCGAGAAAGCGCGCGAACACCTCTTCCGACGTGATCGGATAGCCGTGTCGGCTCAGCACGTCCGCATGCGCCTGACACGAGATGACCTCGCTGTCGACGAGCACACCGTCGCAGTCGAAGATGATGAGGTCGATCGGCACTAGAGCGCGCCGTTTTCACCTCTCCCATAGGGAGAGGTCGGCGCGACGCGCCGGGTGAGGGGCTTCAGTCTCTCGTGGGACCTGCGCCCCCTCACCCGATTTGCACTGGACGATGCTTCGCATCGCCAGGAGCAAATCGACCTCTCCCCGATGGGGAGAGGTGAACCGATCGCGCGGGGCGGTCTGTGCAAAATCGCCATCAGTTGGATGGCTTGTCGTCGTCGAGCGGGACGCAATAGAGCTCGAGCCGGTGGTCGACCAGCTTGTAGCCGAGCTTGCGGGCGATCTCCGCCTGCAGCTTCTCGATCTCTTCGGAGGTGAATTCGATCACCTTGCCGTCGCGCAGGTTGATGAGGTGGTCGTGATGACTGTCGCGCATCTGCTCGTAGCGCGCGCGGCCCTCGCGAAAATCGTGGCGCTCGATGATGCCGGCATCCTCGAACAGTTTTACGGTGCGATAGACGGTCGAGATCGAGATCTTGTCGTCGACTGCGACGCAGCGCCGGTAGAGTTCCTCGACATCAGGGTGATCCACGGCTTCCGCGAGCACGCGGGCGATGACGCGGCGCTGCTCGGTCATGCGCATGCCGGTAGCGGCACAGCGCGCCTCGATGCCGGTCGCCTTCACGGACGAATGTTTGAGTACGGTCATAGGGTTGTCTGCCTGGCGGGCACTTTGTTCAATCGATGTTACGACAAGTCACGTCGCATCAGAAGTGCGTTCAATTGTTCCCCGTTTGCCTGCTTATAGTAGCGTTCGCGGCGCCCGACCACCATGAATCCGACGCCGTCGTAGAGCGCCCGCGCCGGCCGGTTATTTTCCTCAACTTCGAGAAATATAGTGCGCACACCGCGGCCAGCGAGGTGGCCGAGATGGGTCAAGAGCAGCGCGCGGGAGAATCCGCGGCCGCGATAGGCCTGATCCACGGCAACGGAGAGGATTTCCGCCTCGTCCGCACCCATCCGCGACACCGCAAAACCGATCGTCTTGCGGCCCAATCGTAAGCGATCTACCTGCGTGTTGCGCTCGCTCATCATGCTTTCGAATTCGCCTTCGCCCCAGCCGCGCGCAAAGGATGCGGCGTGCAGCTCTGCCAGCCGCGCGGCGTCGCGCGCGGTCGCACCCTCGACGACGGCGCTGCCGCCGCGCCACCATTCGGCGAGCCAATTCATCATGAGGTTGCGGCGTGTGCTGCGAGTGGCGGAATGGCGGCCGGTTTCGCATCGGGCGCACGCAGGTAAAATGGACGCGCCGGCGTGGTGTCGGGATCAGCGGCCGCCGCCAGCCACGCCACCCAATTGATGTCAGGCGCGGCCTGCGGATCGACGGCGATCGGTTGGGCTGCGTCCTTCGGCCAGCGATCGGCGAGAATCTTGGCGGCATTGCCGACCAGGTGCGGCGCGCCGAATTGCGAGGCGGCAATCGCCTCGTCGATGCCGGCAACTCTTGGCCGCACGAGCTGCCTGCCATCGCCGGCGACGATCTGGAAATAGACGTGATCATGCCGCGCATCGATCGCGGAGATGACGGGCGCCGGCTTGTTCTGGCTGACGATGGCGGCTGCATAGGCCGACAGCGTCGTCAGCCCCACCGCCGGCTTGCCGGCGGCGAGCGCAAGTCCGCGCGCGGCCGAAATCCCGACGCGCAGACCCGTGAAGCTGCCGGGACCGGTGGTAACCGCGATGCGGTCGAGCGCGGTGAAGCTGAGCTCGGCCGATCGCATCACCCGCGCGATCAGCGGCATCAGCGCTTCCGCATGCCCGCGCTTCATCGGCAGCGATTCCTGCGCGACCAGTTTGGCGGTTTCGGTGTTCAGCACCGCTGCGGCGCAGGCGTCGAGCGCAGTATCGATGGCAAGGATCAGCATGCAAGAACGAATGGCGAGTGGTGAATGGTGAAAAGTCTAGCGAACCAAGCGCCTATTCGCCATCCGTCACGCACTATTCGCAGCCCCCCTGCCATCGCCGCACTTCGTAGGGTGGGCAAATCGACTTGTCCGCCGTAGCTCGAAGAGCGAAGGCGGAAGCGTGCCCACCACTTCTAACACACCTTGGATGGTGGGCACGGCGCACTGCGCCTTTGCCCACCCTACTATACCTTGATCACATCGGCCGGACTTCGACCACGTCGGGCACGAAATGCTTCAAGAGGTTCTGGATGCCGTGCTGGAGCGTCGCGGTCGATGACGGGCAGCCGGAGCAGGCGCCCTTCATGTTGAGGTAGACGACGCCGTCCTTGAAGCCGCGGAAGGTGATGTCGCCGCCGTCATTGGCGACAGCGGGCCGCACGCGGGTCTCGATCAGATCCTTGATCATGTCGACTGTCTCGGCATCCGCCTCGTCGAAAAATTCGTCGTCCTCGTCGAGGGCGTCGTCGCTGGCGGCCACGCCATCGGCGAGCAGCGGCGCGCCGGACATGTAGTGCTCCATGATGGCGCCGAGGATCGCGGGCTTGAGCTGCTGCCACTCACCACTCGCCTTGGTCACGGTGATGAAGTCGCTGCCGTAGAAGACGCTGGTGACGCCGGGCACGTCGAACAGCCTTTCGGCCAGCGGCGAGCGGGCGGCGGCCTCGCGCGAGGCGAATTCCATCGGGCCGCCGTCGGACACGAGGCGGCCGGGAATGAACTTCAACGTGGCGGGATTGGGGGTGGCTTCGGTCTGAATGAACATGGTTTTCTCCGGACGTCGCCGGTTCAAGGCCGGCGCGTGAGTTCTCAGTACCAGATGGCGACGCCAAACGCACGGTCAAGGGGCGGGTAGGGAAGTTTCGTTGTGGGATCAGCGGGTTAGAGAAGACGCTGTCACTTACCCTTCCCTTGAGGGGGGATGAGCGCAGCGCCTTACGACAGTGCGTCGACTTCGGGGTCGCTCAATTCGCCTGAAATGATCGTTACTGGAATCGGGAACGTGCCGACGGCATTGGCGAGCAGTGCGACGTGCGGCCCCGGTCCCTCGGCGCCGGGATTGGCAGCGAGCACCAGCATCGCGATATCCGGATCCTGATCGATGACATCGAGCAGCTGTTCCATTGGGGCGCCCTCCCGGATCACCCGTTCCGGCGTGATCGCGGCGATGCCGTTGGCGCGGCCGGCAGCGCGGTCGAGCGCGGCATCGGCCGCCTCCTGCGCCTCGGCGCGCATGATGTCGGCGACACCCAGCCATTGCTGGTTCTGGTCTTCGGTCTCGATGATGCGCAGCATCACCACGCCGCCGCCGGCGCGGATCGCCCAGCGGCTGGCGTAATAGACCGCGCGATCCCATTCGGCGGTGTCGTCAACGATGACAAGGCATTTCGGCTTGTGACCCGGCTCAAAGCATCGTCGCTTGCTGCTCATGCATGTCCCGGCGTATCCCCGCCCGGCATGCTGCCACACTCCCCTTGCCTTTGGGAGAGGGACGTTGGCCGGCGCCGCGGCGTCGGCCAGACTTCGCAGGCGCAACAATCAACGCTTGCGGATGAAGCCGACGATGTCCTTGGACAGCGCCATGGTTTCGTCCGCAATCGCGCGCGCGCGGTCGGCGCCGTCGTTCAGGATGGCGTCGATGTGACCGGGGTCGGCGACCAGGCGCTTCATCTCGCCGGCGATCGGCGCCAGCTTGGTGACGCAGAGATCGACCAGCGCGTTCTTGAAGCCGGAGAACTGGCCGCCGCCGAAATCGCGCAGCACCTCGGCCTTCGCCTGGCCCGACAGCGCGGCGAAAATGCCGACGAGGTTGTCGGCCTCGGGGCGCGCTTCCAGGCCCTTCTCCTCCGTCGGCAGCGGCTCCGGATCGGTCTTCGCCTTGCGGACCTTCTGCGCGATGGTGTCGGCATCGTCGGTCAAATTGATGCGCGAATAGTCCGACGCATCCGACTTCGACATCTTCTTGGTGCCGTCGCGCAAGCTCATTACACGCGTCGCCGGTCCCGTGATCAGCGGTTCCGGGAGCGGGAAGAACAGGCCGTCATTGGCGCCGTGGCTGCGGATCGAATCGCCAAAATCGTTGTTGAACTTCTGCGCGATGTCGCGCGAAAGCTCGAGGTGCTGCTTCTGGTCCTCGCCGACCGGAACATGCGTGGCGCGGTACAGCAGAATGTCGGCCGCCATCAGCACGGGGTAGTCGTAAAGACCGACAGAGGCGTTCTCGCGGTCCTTGCCGGCCTTCTCCTTGAACTGGGTCATACGGTTCAGCCAACCCATGCGCGCGACGCAGTTGAAGATCCAGGCGAGCTCGGCGTGGCCTGCGACCTGGCTCTGGTTGAACACGATGTGCTTCTTCGGATCGATGCCGCTGGCGATGAACGCCGCGGTCACCTCGCGGGTGTTGCGCGCGAGCTCGGCGGGCCCACCCCAGACGTCCACCCCTTGCGTGATCGCGTGCATGTCGACGACGCAATAGATGCAGTTGTGCGTTTCTTGCATCTTCACGAAGTTGACGATGGCGCCGAGATAGTTGCCGAGGTGCAGATTGCCCGTCGGCTGGACGCCCGAAAAAACCCGTTCAACGAATGGCATGGTAAGCTTTCCTGGCAAGCCTTCCTGAGGTCGACGGGCCGTCGTTTCCAACAGCGGCGCTGCTCCGTCAAGTGTAATTCGCTGCTTCCTACGCGTCCTGGTCCAGATGCGCCGGCCGCCTCAAGGCGGCAAGCGCCTCGCGCCAGGAGGCAATGCCGAGCAGTTTCAGGAACAGGCCGTAGGCCACCAGGCCGCCTGTGATCTGGAGGCCGAGAACGATCAGCCCGAGCAGGCTGTGGCCGCCGGCGGGCGCGATGGCGGTCGCGAGCCAGAGCAGGGCGCCCATGAGAAGCGCGGCGAGCGCAATCCGCGGCAGCCGCTTGCGGGCGGCGGCGTCGACCGCGAAGCCGAATTCGGCGGCGCCTTTGCGAAGCAGCGAGAGCGCGCTGCTCCAGGCGCCGCACGCGATGCTCGCCGCGATACCCGTCGCGCCGAAGACATGGCCAAGCACCACGGCGAGCGCCACGGCGACCACGAACCCTTTTGCGGTAGCGATCAGCGGTGCCATCGTGTCGCCGCGGGCGAAAAAAGCCGGTGACAGCGCCTTGATCAGGACATGGGCGGGAAGACCCAGCGCCAGCGCCATCAGCGCGCTTGCTGTTGCCGCACTGTCGCTCGCGCCAAATGCGCCATGCTCGAATAGCAATCGCACGATCGGCTCGGCCAGCACGATCAGGCCAAGGGTCGCCGGCAGCGCGAGACCCGTGGCAAGCTCGAGCGCCCGCGATTCCGCATGCGCCACGGCGCTACGGTCGCCGCTTCCGGTCGCGCGCGTCAGCTCCGGCATCAGAACGGTGCCCATGGCGACGCCGACGATGCCGAGCGGCAATTCGATCAGGCGGTTGGCGAAATAAAGCCAGGAGACAGCTGACGGCGTTGCCGATGCGATTATGGCGCCGGCCACCATCAGCCATTGCGGGCCGGAGCTGGCGATCATGCCGGGGATCGCCTTGGCGAAGAAGCCGCGCATCTCCTTGTCGAAGGTGACGCGCAGGGGCGTGGCAAGGCGCGCGCTGCGCTGCGAGCCCAGCATCAACAGCTGCAAGAGGCCGGCAATGCCGACGGTCGCGGCAAGCGTCCATGCAGCGAAGACGGCATCGGCGTGCCCCAGCAGCAGAGCTGCGATCGCGGCGATCAGCGCGATGTTGAACAGCAGCGGCGAGAACGCGGTGAGCGCGAAACGGCCTTGCGCATTGAGCAGCCCCATCAGCACCGTGACCGGTCCGGCGAAGGCGAGGTAGGGCAGCATCAGTCGCGCGTTCGCCACTGCAAGATCGCGCGTGTTGCTTCCGGCGAATCCCGGCGCGATGATGGTGATGATCAGCGGCATCACCAGCGCGATGGCGATCGAGGCCACGATGAGTGCCGCGCTGATCGTCCCCAGCACACGGCCGGCGAAAGCCGCTGCGGCCTCGTCGCCGGCGCGCTCGCGCGTGCGCAACCAGGCCGGGACCAACGCCGCATTGAGCGCGCCTTCACTGAGCAGCCGGCGCACCACGTTGACGAGCTGGAACGCGGCGAGAAATGCGTCCGCGACGGCACCGGTCCCGAGCAGCGCTGCGATTAGGGAATCCCGCGCAAATCCCAGCAGCCGCGAGGCCAATGTTCCCGTCGAGACTGTCAGGAAGGAGCGGATCATGAGGCCTGAATACAATAGCGTTTTCGAGCGAAGTGGTCCCGGTTCGCGTGAAGAAAACGCGTCAAAAGATAACCCTTCGTTGCTTGCTCGCGCGGGGTCGGTCGTGATAGGCCGCGAGCCGGATTTTCAAGCAGTAGGAAGCGGATTTTCCGCCTAACCGCAATCAGGCAACGGGATCAAGGTGAATGGCTGACGCAAAATATGACGCCAAATATGACGTCCTGGGGATCGGTAATGCGCTGTTCGACGTGCTGGTTCGGACCGATGAGGCTTTTCTCGCCAAGCACGGCATGACCAAGGGCAGCATGTCCCTGATCGACGAGGCCCGTGCGGCCGCCATCTACAAGGACATGGGCCCGGCCACGGAAGTGTCGGGCGGCTCGGCCGCCAACACCATCGTCGGCGTTGCGAGCCTGGGGGCGCGGGCATCCTATGTCGGCAAGGTCAAGGACGACCAGATCGGCAAGCTCTATGTCCACGACATCCGCGCCGCCGGCGTCGCCTTCGACACGCCGGCCGCCAAGGATGGTCCGGCCACCGGCTGCTCCTACATCCTGGTGACGGCGGATGGCGAGCGAACCATGAACACCTATCTCGGCGCGGCGCAGGATCTGTCGCCCGCCGACATCGATCCGGCCGAGATCGCGGCCGCGCGCATCGTCTATCTCGAGGGTTATCTCTGGGATCCGAAAAACGCCAAGGATGCTTTCGTCAAGGCGGCGAAGATCGCGCATGATGCGCGCCGCAGGGTGGCGCTGACGCTGTCGGATTCATTCTGTGTCGACCGCTATCGCGACGAGTTCCTGTCGCTGATGAAGAACAGCACGGTCGATATCGTGTTTGCCAACGAGTCGGAATTACATTCGCTGTACATGACGTCGGACTTCGACACCGCGCTCAAGCAGCTCCGTAACGACGTCAATCTCGGCGTGGTCACGCGCAGCGAGAAGGGCTGCATGGTAGTGTCGTCGGAAGATGCCGTCGCGGTGCCCGCTTCGCCGATCGACAAGCTCGTCGACACCACCGGCGCCGGCGATCTCTTTGCTGCCGGTTTCCTGTTCGGTCTCGCGCGGGATCTCTCCTACAACCAATGCGGCCAGCTTGGCGCGCTCGCCGCCGCCGAAGTCATCCAGCACATCGGCGCCCGTCCGCAGGTGTCGCTGAAGGAGCTGGCGCAGCAGCGCGGGCTGACGGTGTAACGCGCCGTCATTGCGAGGAGCGAAGCGACGAAGCAATCCAGACCATCTCCGCGGAAAGACTCTGGATTGCTTCGCTGCGCTCGCAATGACGAGCTCGTGATACTGACGTTCCGCACACTCGCCGTCATCGCCCGGCTTGCCGCCTTCGCTGAAGCTCCGGCGAGCCGAGTTCGCGAGCCTCGTCGGAGCCTTGGCGGAGACGGGACCGGGCGATCCAGTATTCCAGAGACAGCGACGAATACGAAGAGGCCGCGGCGTACTGGATTCCCCGCTTTCGCGGGGAATGGCAGCGTCATTTTGATATGAGTGTCCTCACGCCGTTTTCGCCGCCTTTAGCCCGAGCCGTTGCTCCACGGCATCCCGCATCAAAAACTTCTGGATCTTGCCCGTCACGGTCATCGGGAATTCGTCGACGAATTCGACGTAGCGCGGGATCTTGTTGTGAGCGATCTGGCCCTCGCAGAAGGCGCGAACCTCCTCGGCCGTGAGCGTCTCGCCTGACCTGACGCGGATCCAGGCGCAGAGCTCCTCGCCGTAGCGTGTATCCGCCACGCCAAAGATCTGCACGTCCTGGATCTTGGGGTGACGATAGAGGAATTCCTCGATCTCGCGCGGATAGAGGTTCTCGCCGCCGCGGATCACCATGTCCTTGATGCGGCCGACGATGTTGCAATAGCCTTCGGCGTCGATGGTGGCGAGATCGCCGGTGTGCATCCAGCCATTGGCGTCGAGCACGTCGGCGGTCTTCTCCTCGTCCTCCCAATAGCCCAGCATGACGCTGTAGCCGCGGGTGCAGAGCTCGCCGCGTTCGCCGCGCTTGACGATCTTGCCGTCGAGATCGACGACCTTGACCTCGACATGAGGATGAATGCGTCCGACGGTGGAAACGCGGCGTTCGAGTGGATCGTCGATCGCGCTCTGGAAGCTGACCGGGCTGGTCTCGGTCATGCCGTAGGCGATCGTCACCTCCCGCATGTTCATCTCGGTGTTGACGCGCTTCATCACTTCGATCGGGCACGGCGCCCCGGCCATGATGCCGGTACGCAGCGATGTTAGATTGAACTTCGAGAACTCGGGATGATCGAGCTCTGCGATGAACATGGTCGGCACGCCGTAGACTGCGGTGCACTTCTCCTGCTCGATCGTGCGCAGTGTCGCGAGCGGATCAAAGCCCTCGCCGGGGTAGACCATGGCCGCGCCGAGCGTGACGGAGGCGAGGTTGCCCATCACCATGCCGAAACAGTGATAGAGCGGCACCGGAATGCAGATGCGGTCTGTCTCGGTGAGGCGCATCGCGCGTCCGGTGAAATAGCCGTTGTTGAGGATGTTGTGATGGGTGAGCGTCACGCCCTTCGGCGAGCCGGTCGTGCCGCTGGTGAACTGGATGTTGACGGGATCGTCGAACTGCAGCGACGCGCCGAGCGCGGCCAACTGTTCGCGGTGACGGGCGCCGCCCATGCGCGCGACCTCGTCGAACGGAATCGTGCCTGATACGGCGGGATCGCCGATCTGGATGACGATGCGCAAATCGGGGAGCCGCGCCGCTTGCAGCTGCCCGGGCCTGGCGCCGGCAAGCTCGGGGAGCAGCGTATTGAGCATCTCCATGTAGTTGCTGGTCTTGAAGGCTGTCGCGGTGACGATCGCTGCGCAGCCGACCTTATAAAGGGCGAATTCCAGCTCGCTGAGGCGGTAGGCGGGATTGATCGTCACCAGGATCAGTCCGGCCTTGGCGGCCGCGAACTGGGTCAGTGTCCATTCCGGGCGGTTCAGCGACCAGATGCCGATCCGTGCCCCGTGCTCAAGACCGAGCGCAAGAAAACCGGCGGCGAGCGCGTCGACCCGCTCGGCAAATTCCTTCCAGGTCCATCGCACGCCATGACTCGGCGAGACCAGCGCTTCACGATCGGGCCAGCGCCGCACGGCCAGGTCGAGGCTGCGGCCGATAGTGTCGCCGAGCAGCGGCGTATCGGAGATGCCACATACATAGCTTTCAGCTTTGTCCGCCAAGGTCGTGTCCTCCAGCCTGGTTCATGATGGCCGCGTGCCCCGAGGGCGAGGGCCTTCGGGGCACGGTACATCCTGTTCTCGGCGCGCGCGACAGGGCGCGCCTTAGACTTAAGGGGCTATGCCGCCCTCTGGCCGCTTCCGGCATCGAGCCCGGCATAGACGCCGCGCTCGAAGCCGGCGTAGGCCTCGAGGCACTCCTTATCGACGAATGGCAGGAGTTGCATCAGGATGACGCCCGTAACGTCGCGTGACGGGTCGATCCAGAAATAGGTGTTGGCAAGTCCGGCCCAGGCGAGGCTGCCGGCGCTGCGGCCTTCAGCAGTCTTGACCGTGTTGATGAGGAAGCTGAGGCCCCATTTCTTCGTCTGCTCCGGGTAGAGATCGACGTCGTTGGTGTACATCGGTGCCACGGACGTCAGCTTGGTGACGTTGAGATCGCCGATGTGGTTCTGGCTCATCGTCGCGATCGTCTCGGGCCGGAGCACCTGGTTGCCGTTGCCGCGGCCCTTGTTGAGGATCATCTGGGTGAACTTGATGTAGTCGCCGGCAGTGCTGTAAAGGCCGCCGCCGCCCATGTGGAATTCCGGGTTCTGTTCGATCTCGAACAGGATCGGCGCCAGCGATCCATCCTCGCCGCGTGCATGCGTGGCGACCAGCCGCTGGCGCATGTCGTCGGTGATCTTGAACGCGGTATCGCTCATGCCAAGCGGCGTGAACAGATTGTCGCGCAAGTAAGCATCGAGCTTCTTGCCGCTGACGGCCTCCACGGCCTTGCCGACGAAGTCAATATTGATGCCATATTCCCAGCGTGTGCCAGGGTCGGACATGATCGGCGTCTTCAGCGCGACGTTCTGGCAGGAAAAGATGTTCGGGGTCCCGGTCTTCTCCAGATATTGAGCGCAGTCGCCGTTCCACACGTTGTAGCAGAAGCCGGCCGTATGGGTCAGGAGCTGACGTAGCGTGATCGGTCGCGATGCCGGGCGCAGCTTCGGCGCGCCGCTGGCGTCAAAACCTTCGAGCACTTGCACTGAGGCGAGGTCCGGCAACACCGTGCTGATCGGCGCTTCGAGCGAAAGCTTGCCCTGCTCGACCAGCTGCATCGCACCTGCCGCGGTGACCGCCTTCGTCATCGAGGCGATCCAGAATACGCTGTCCACCGTCATCGCATCGGGCTTGGACAGGTCGCGTTTGCCGAACGCGCCTTCGTACAGCACGTCCTTACCGGTCGCGGCGATGGCGACGACGCCTGGAATGGCCTTCGCATCGCTCTTCTGGCGCAGAACCTGATCGATCTGGGCTTTGCTTTGCATGCGCGTTTCCTCCGGTTTGATTATTGTTGGAAGTGATCGATTGTCCTCCCGGCAACCACGTGCGGCAAGCATCTCAACCCCCGCGCCGTTCGCGATGTCGTGACTTGACGGCGGGTCACGTGCGAAGGACGACAGGCGAACCAAACTGCAACACCTCGTCACAATCGGCGGTGGATGACCGCACTTCGCCGAGACCTCGTAGGGTAACAGGCGGTATGCTTCGAACATACTGCTCTGAAACATTTTGTGCACCAAGGCGTTCAGAACACGGCTGAATCGACGCGGCCGGCCAAACAATTGATGCAAATCTTGGCGGCTTCGATGACCGCGAGGGGGCTTGAAATGATTTCGACCTGGAGCGAATGGAAGCGCTATCCCCGTGCTGGGCGGGGCGACAACCTCGAGGCGCCGATTTCGCCCGGCATTTACGAAGTCCGGATCGCCGGTACCGGCGCGCTATTTTCCTTCGGAGCGGTCGAGAATCTGGCGCAGGCTCTCGCACTGCTGCCGGTCGGCTCAATCTGGCGCAGGCTCTCGCACTGCTGCCGGTCGGCTCAAAGTCGTGGTTCGGCCGGCGCGACACCACGGCCGTGCCGGATCTCGAATACCGGACCTGCGCGACCTCGACCAAGGCCGATGCCAAGGCGGCCGCCGAGCACATGGTCGGCCGGCGCGAGACCTATATGAGCGGCGCAGCGTAGACCAACGACAAGACTGAGTTGGGCTGAGTTTCTGCCTACGATGCAGGACCCCTCCCGTAGGGAGAGGTTAAGAGATCGCGGCCAGGCTCAAGCAAGACAGGCTCAAGCAAGAATCGTCCTGCGCGGGCTTCGCGCTGCCCCCAGATTAGCTTGAAGCAGATTTGCGTTTGCGGGGCGATGCAAGATGCGCCGCATGCCCCTATATTCCGGGCCAATCCGACAGTCCCAGGAGCAACGTCATGACCCCGACCGCCGCCGCACGCGCCTCGCAAGCCACCTCCACCCTGCGCGACCGTCTCAAGGATCCCGCGCTGCTGCGCGAGGCCTGCTACATCGACGGCGCCTGGGTCGGCACGCCGTCGCGGCCAGTGACCAATCCGGCGAACGGTGCCGAGCTAGCCAAAATCCCCGTTATGAGCACGGCGGAGACCACGCAGGCGGTGAAAGCCGCCGAGCGGGCGTTTCCGGCCTGGGCCAAGCTGACGGCAAAACAGCGCTCCAATATCTTGCGCAAATGGTTCGAATTGATTGCAGCCAATCGCGAAGATCTGGCACTGATCCTCACCTCGGAGCAGGGCAAGCCGCTGACCGAGGCGCTCGGCGAGGTCGATATCGGTGGCGCCTATGTCGAATTTTTCGCGGAGGAGGCGCGCCGTGTCTATGGCGAGACGATCCCGACGCAGCGCCCCGATGCGCGCCTGCTTGCGATCAAGCAGCCGATCGGAGTCTGCGGCGCGATTACGCCGTGGAATTTTCCCTGCTCGATGATCACCCGCAAGGTCTCGCCTGCGCTCGCGGCCGGCTGCACCGTTGTGCTGAAGCCCGCGAACGAAACGCCGCTGACGGCGCTTGCGCTGGTCGCGCTCGCCGAAAAGGCCGGCGTGCCGAAGGGCGTATTCAATATCCTCACCGGCAATTCGTCGGCCATCGGCAAGGTGCTGTGCGAGCATCCCGCCGTGCGTTTCGTTGGCTTCACCGGCTCGACCGAGGTCGGCAAGATTCTTTATCAGCAAGCCTCCGTCGGTGTGAAGAAGCTCGGCCTCGAGCTTGGTGGCAACGCGCCCTTCGTGGTGTTCGACGATGCCGATATCGATGCCGCGGTCGAGGGCGCAATCGTCTCGAAATATCGCAACATGGGCCAGACCTGCGTCTGCGCCAACCGCATTTACGCCCAGGATAAGGTCTACGACGAGTTCGTCGAAAAGCTTTCCAAGAAAGTCGCTGCAATGAAGATCGGCGACGGCACCGAGGCCGGCGTGGTGCAGGGCCCGCTGATCAATCTGGAAGCCGTCGACAAAGTCGAAAAACACATTGCGGACGCGGTGAAGGGTGGCGCGAAGATCGTCACCGGTGGTAAGCGCCATGCGCTCGGCGGCAGCTTCTTCGAGCCGACGGTGCTCGCCAACGTCAAGCCGGACGCACTCGTTGCGCATGAGGAGACCTTCGGCCCGCTCGCGCCGGTGTTCCGTTTCAAGGACGAAGCCGAGGTGATCACGATGTGCAACAACTCGCCGTTCGGTCTCGCCTCCTACTTCTATTCCCGCGACCTCGGCCGCGTCTGGCGCGTTGCCGAGGCACTGGAGTCGGGAATGGTCGGCGTCAACACCGGCCTGATCACGACGGAAGTCGCGCCCTTTGGCGGCGTCAAGGAGAGCGGTCTCGGCCGCGAGGGTTCGCATCACGGCATGGAAGAATATGTCGAGATCAAATACGTGATGATGGCAGGGGTGTAGGCCTGTAGCCGCGGAGGGAGTGCCGTCGCCGGGATGGAGCGAAGCGAAATCCGGAACGTTCGAGCCTCGTGCGAAAGCCCGGATTGCGCTTTGCTCCGAGCTACGCCGGCCTTACCGGCGCAGCACCGCAATGGTCCTGTTTGCAAAGCTAAGCCGCTCGGCCATGACCGAGACGAAATAGGTCAGCAGCTTGTGGCTGAGCTCGGGGTCTTCGTCCCTGATCGCATCGAACTGGTGCGTGTTCAGCACGTACAGCACGCTTGCGACCTCGGCCTGGATGGTCGCGCTGCGCGGCGTGTGCGACACCAGCCCCATCTCGCCGATCGTGGTGTAGCGGCCGAGGCTCCGTACGCGCGTGGTCCGGTCGTCCTCGGCAGGGACCATGATGCCGACGCGTCCGTCGAGGATGAAGTGCATGGAATCGGCGGGGTCGCCGGCGTGCACGATGATCTCCCCGGCATCGACCTCGAGGCGCTGGCAGCGGCGGATCAGCTCGTCGGCGTCCCGTTCGCTATCGAGAATCCGCGCGAACCAGTCCCGCAAGTTGGCCTCTTCCTGAGCGAGCCCCTGATGTTGCGAGATGATCTCGTTCTCGCACCATTCCAGCGCATGATCGAGCTCGGGAATGATGGTGACGCCTTCGCTGATGAAATCGCTGGACCGCAGCACCTTTTCGGCCGCGGCCGACAGATGCACCAGGATCAGCTCGACGCCGAGGTCGCGCGCGCTGCGCTTGATCTGGGCAAAACTGTAGGCGGCCGAGGAATCGACGCCGGTCACGAGCTTGAAGTCGAACAGCAGATAGCGGCACTCCGGCCGCTCCCCGAGCAGGCGCTTGACGTGCTGATAGAGCCGGTTGGCCGAGCCGAAGAACAGGTAGCTCTGGAGATTCAGGCCCTGGATCGTGCCGCCATGGGCCAGTAGCACGTCCTGATCGTCCCGCGAGCGGTCGAGCGAAGAGCGGTATTCGGAGCCGTCAAAGCTGTATTTGATCGACTCCACCCGCGCCGCGCTGAACGCGAATGTCAGGCAGCCGATGATCACCCCGATCAGGATGCCCGGCACGAAGCCCCAGATCACGATGATCACGATGATGGCGATCAGCGACAGATATTCGAGCTTCGATAGCCGCTTGCGCGACTCGATGATCCATTTGTGGAGCTGATCGGCGCCGAGATAGAGCAGAAGGCCGCCAAGCACGAATTTCGGCATGAACCCGAGCAGATCGGGCGCGATGGCCAGCATCAAGAGCGACATCGCCGCGACGGTCAGAC
The DNA here is from genome assembly GCF_059803455.1 of Bradyrhizobium sp. UFLA05-108. NCBI lineage: Bacteria > Pseudomonadati > Pseudomonadota > Alphaproteobacteria > Hyphomicrobiales > Nitrobacteraceae > Bradyrhizobium > Bradyrhizobium sp. UFLA05-108. The sequence continues at coordinate 94,635 of NZ_JBANAZ010000006.1, forward strand.
CCGACAGGCGTCCGCGGCCGCCGCTGCGGAAATTGAGGATCGAACGGCTGACCGAAATGCAGCCGGCATAGCCGGCGAGCGCTCCGGCCAGGATGTTGGCCGCGCCCGTGACGTTCAGCTCGCGCTCGAGATTAGCCTCGCGATGCACGGCGACCTCGATACCCGTGGTGTTGAACAGCGTGCTGGATGCCGTGACGAAGATCACGGCGACCACGTTGCCGAGCAGGTCCGGCACGGCCGGCCAAGGATAGCGGACGAGACCGTCGGTATGCCAGGGCAGCATGAAGGCGGCCGGCGGCGGAGGCTCGAAGGTCCAGCCCATGGCGCGCGCGTCCTCCGGCGAGATGCCCGCGATCCAGAACGCCACATGTGCCGTGAGCATGCCGCCGACCAGGATGATCGGCAGTCCGAACGGGCTGCGCGAGCGATGCCAGGTGAAATACAGCACCAGCGCCATCGCGCACGCCGCCCCCAGTTCCGACAGCATGATGCCGCTCGTGAAGCCCAGCAGCGTCCCGAACTGCACCGGATGATTGGTGATGACCCGGATGGCGCCCATGACGATCAGAAGTCCGGTGGCGCCGAGGAAGCCGCCGACCACGGGAAAAGGCACGGAGCGGATCGCGCGGCCCATCCGTGTCAGTCCCAATCCACACAGAGTGAGTCCGGTCAGAACGGTCGACAGGCCGAGCGTGATCAATACGGACGAGAGCAATGGTGCTGGCAGATTCGCCGTCTCGATGCGTTCGACCAGCGAGGCGGCCAGGATTCCCGTCACCGCGGCGGTGGAGCTGTCCGGTGCGGCAATCGCAAAGGGCAGAGAGCTTCCGAATCCGATGATGGCCGCAAGCACGGCGGAGCTGATGAAGGTCGCGGCGATTCCGTAGGACAGATAGGGGGAGAGCGGACCGGCGAAGATCAGCAGCGCATAGGAAAGCCCAAAGGTGACGGTCAGGACACTCGCTGCGCTTCCGCCCAGTATATCATTCAGCGCACGCTTGATGGCCGGATCGAATCGAGCGGCCGGACTGTAGGTGATTGCTGGATCTGTCACGCCCTTGTGCTCGCCCCTGAAAATTTCCGTCCGAGACGTAGACGACTGCGAGCCTAGCGCAAAAGGATTTTTGCAAATATGAAATCGCCAACAGTTTCGGGCGATCTCTCGATGTCGTCCTGGCGAAAGCCAGGACCCATTACCCAGGGAGAAGTCGTGGAGCGAAATCGGTTAACCGCGAGTCTTCGCCAAACCCTGTCCTGTGGTAATGGGTCCTGGATCAGCGCTCGCTCTGCTCGCTTGTCCAGGACGACAGTGAATGTGAATGGCGGTCAACGTCGGAGGGGCGTCCTCGCCCGATGACTTGCGACCGCGCTAGATCTTCAGCTCTTTTCCCGTCATCCGCCGATACGCTTCCAGATATCTCTTGCTCGTCGCCTCGACCACGCTTGCCGGGAGCGGCGGGGGCGGGGCGTCGCCGTTCCAGCGGCCGGCGCGGCGTTCGACATCCAGGTAGTCGCGCAAGGGCTGCTTGTCGAAGCTGGCCTGCGGCTGGCCTGGCCTGTAGGCGTCGACCGCCCAGAAGCGCGAGCTGTCCGGCGTCATCACCTCGTCGATCAGGATGATGCGGCCGTCCTTGTCGCGGCCGAACTCGAACTTGGTGTCGGCGATGATGATGCCCTGCTCACGCGCGAGCTCCTCACCGAGCGTGTAGATCGCGCGCGTCATGCTCTCCAGCGTATGGGCGACCTCGTCGCCGACGATCTCGCGCATCCGCGCGATCGTGATGTTCTCGTCATGGCCGGTCTCGGCCTTGGTCGCCGGGCTGAAGATCGCAGGATTGAGTTTTTCACTCTCGACGAGGCCTGCCGGCAGCTTCTCGCCGGCGAGCGTGCCGGACGCCGCGTATTCCTTCCAGGCGGAGCCGGAGATGTAGCCGCGGATCACGCATTCGATCGGAAACACGGTGGTGCGCTTGCACAGCATCGCGCGGCCGAGGATGTCGGCGCGGTGCGCTTTCAGCGCTGGCACGGCTGCGATGATCTCGTCGGTGTTGGCGCTGATGACGTGATGCGGCACCACGCCCTCAAGCTCTCTGAACCAGAAGGCGCTGATTTGCGTGAGCACCGCGCCCTTCATCGGGATGGTCTCGCCCATCACGACGTCGAAGGCGCTGATACGGTCGGTGGTGACGAGCAGCAGGCGATCGTCATCAACGGCGTAGATATCGCGTACCTTGCCACGCCCGATCTTGGGGAGCGGCAGTTCACTGGTCAGCATCGTGGTCATCGGCAGGGCCTTCAGGCAGGAGATCTTAGGGCCGCGCGACAGCGCGGCCCAGGATCGGGATAGCCTATTCCGGCAGCGGAATGAATTCGTGTTCCTGCGGAACCGCCGCGAAGCGACCGGTTTTCCAGTCCTGCTTGGCCTGCTCGATCCGCTCCTTGCTGGAGGACACGAAATTCCACCAGATGTGGCGTGGCCCCTCGAGTGCATCGCCGCCGAGAAACATCATCCGCGTCGGCCTTACGGCCTTCACGGTGATGCGATCGCCGGGCCGGAAGATCAGCAGGCGCGGCCCCTCATACCGTTCGTTGGCGATCTCGACCTCGCCGTCGACGACATAGATCGCGCGTTCCTCGTGATCGGGATCGAGCGGCACGCGCGCGCCCGCCACCGCCGTGACCTCGGTATAGAACCAGGGCGAGACCATCGTGACCGGCGATGTGATGCCGAACGCGGAGCCGGCGATCACCCGCGCGGTGAAATCGCGCTCGGAGATCATCGGCAGATCGCCCGCGGCGTAGTGCTGGAATGACGGGGCGATCTCTTCCGATGCCGCCGGCAGTGCGATCCAGCTTTGCAACCCCAGCATCTTCTGACCCGAGGCGCGCTGCGTATCGGGCGTGCGCTCGGAATGCGCGATGCCGCGGCCTGCGGTCATCAGATTCATCGCGCCGGGCTGGATCTCCTGGATGTTGCCTTCGCTGTCGCGGTGCATGATCGCGCCGTCGAACAGATAGGTGACGGTGGCAAGGCCGATATGCGGATGCGGCCGCACGTCCATGCCCTTCCCGGAGACGAATTGCACCGGTCCGAAATGATCGAAGAAGATGAAGGGCCCGACCATCTGCCGCTTGCCATGCGGCAGCGCGCGGCGGACTTCAAATCCATCGCCGAGATCACGGGTGCGCGGCACGATGACGAGATCGAGCGCATCGCATGTTTTGGGATCGCCGAGCACGGGATCGTTGTCGGGCATCCAGCTCATGGTGGACTCCTTTTGGCTTTCTTGGGCGCGAGCCTAGCAGGAATTTGCAGCGCCGTCGCGACAAAGGCCGGCCACAAACTCCACTGTCATCGCCAGGTCCGGTCTCCGCCAAGGCTCCGACGAGGCTCGCAAACTCGGCTCGCCGAAGCTTCAGCGGAGGCTGCAAGCCGGGCGATGACAGTGTGCGTGGGGGATGCGGATGGTCCTTGAAAAAGCCGGTGTAACGAACGATGTTCGGCCGATCTCAACCGTGATCGACCGCAGCATTCGATGACAACAGCCGCTCTCGAGCTCGCCTTCCGCTCCGCCAGCGTCGCGCTGCTGCTGGTGCTGGCTGCGTCATTGGTCGCCGATTTCCGCAACGTGCTGGCGGGGCGGCTCGGTGCTGCTCTCGCACTGGGCTTGGCCGCGCATGCGGTGAGCTATTCGGTTGGTGTCACGTCTCGGATCCCGGCATCGCATGCGCCGCTAGTTGCGCTATCGACCGGTAACATCGTCGTGTTCTGGCTGTTCACGCGCGCGCTGTTCGACGACGAGTTTCGCTTAAGCTGGTGGCACGGATGGGTCTGGGCGCTGGTGACGGCGTTCAGCTTCGCAGGCTGCGTCTGGATTGCGCCTGGCGGCCACGTACGGTTTTCGGTGACGGTGGTCAACCTGATCGTGCTCGGCTTCATCGCGCTTGCGATTGGGCAGACGATCGCCTCGTGGCCGGCCGACCTGGTCGAGCGCCGCCGCCGCGTTCGCGTCTTCCTCGTCTGTGCCGGCGCGCTCTATGGCGGGGTGAATGCGCTGCTTCAGATCTCCGTCGCGGGTTATCGCGTCGGCGATGCCGCCGATACGATCAATGCCGGCGTGCTCGCCTGCATCGTCGCGGCCATCGCCTACGCCATGATGCGGGTCGATGCCGCCGATCTGTTTCCGGTTGTCGCCGAGGCCGCACCGGCGGTCATTTTCCGCCCGCAAGCTAGCGAAGACGCCGCCGACCAGAAGCTGATCGACGCCCTGATGCGGCTGATGGCAGACGAGCGGATCTACCGCCAAGAGAACATCACCATCGGCGCGCTGGCGGGCCGGCTCAAGATTCCGGAATACCGGTTGCGCCGGCTGATCAACCAGCGGCTTGGCTACCGCAACTTCAATGTGTTCCTGAACAACCACCGGATCGAGGAAGCCAAGGCCGCGCTGGCCGATCCCTCGCAGGCCGAAGTGCCCGTCATCACCATCGCGATGGATGCCGGCTTCCAGTCCCTCGGCCCGTTCAACCGCGCCTTCAAGGCGGTCACGGGCGTGACACCGACGGAATATCGGCGCCTCAAGGCCGATGTGGCTTAGTTTTATGCCTTTGAAATCACAGGATAACTCTAGAATCGGCCAGGTCCGATCAGTTTCAACCTGGTCATTTTCCAAATCCGGCGAGCTGCCATCGGCCCGCTCTGGTCCTTCTCCGGTATTCGCCCCAAAGCCGGAGAAAGCCCGTGACCCGCCGCCGCAAGATCGTCCTCCTCACCACCGCCATTGCCTGTACAGGCCTCGCGCTCGCCGCGGCGAGGGCCCGTGACGTGCCCAAGGTTGCGACTGGCTTCATCGCCCACACGCTCTGTTCGGAGACGTTCGTCTCCGGCCTCGATCCCAGCCGCAATCTCGCCGAGACCACGGATGCGATGCCGGGCGCGGGCCCGCTCACCTGGGCGATGGATTTTCAGGTCGATCGTGCGCGCAAGGACGTGACCGTGTCTCTGTTCGGCATCGGCCGCAGCCATGCCGTCTATCGCGAGGGGCTCGGCTGCACGCTCGAGCACGGCCAGGGGATCACCGACGTCGCGTTGTCGCCGGATGACAAGCAGCCTGCCTTGCTGCCGGAGATCGCCGGCCCGGGACTGGTGGCGCCGCAAAGCGAAGGACTGTCAACCGCGCTCGACCGTGCCTTCGCCGAGCCAGCGCAAGCGCCTTATCGGCGCACCCGTGCGATCGTTGTCATGAAAGCCGGCCGCATTATCGCCGAGCGCTATGCCGATGGCATCGGACCGGAGACGCCGCTGCTCGGCTTCTCCATGACCAAGTCGGTGACCTCGGCGCTGACAGGCATTCTGGTGCGCCAGGGTAAACTCAAGCTCGACGGGCCCGCGCCGATCGCCGCCTGGCAGAGTCCGGACGATCCGCGCCATGCCATCACCGTCGACCAATTGCTGCGCCACACCGCCGGGCTCGCGCTCGGAAGCTCGTTGCAGGCGTCGCTCGGCTCTGTGCTCGAGCCGGTCAACACGATGAAGTATGCGGAAAACGACATGGCCGCCTTTGCCGAGCGCGCGCCGCTTGCGACCGCGCCGGGCACGGCCTGGAACTATCACGACGGCAACTTCCTCATCCTCGCGCAGCTGATTCGCAATGCCGCCGGCGGTAAGCCCGCAGATGCGCTTCGCTTCGCGCGCCGCGAACTGTTCGCGCCGCTCGGCATGGTCAACGTCATGATTCAGCTCGACGGCGCCGGCACGATCGAGGGCTCCGGCGAAATGCTGGCGTCGGCACGCGACTGGGCGCGCTTCGGCCAGCTCTATCTTGACGACGGCGTCGTTGGCGGCAAGCGTATCCTGCCCGAGAGCTGGGTGAACTATTCCGCGACGGCCACGCCGAACGGCTGGGTCGGCATCGGCGCCGGCTTCTGGACCAATCGTGGCGACAGTTTTGGCGCGAACTACCGCATCGAGCACGGTTGGCCGTGCGATGCCTTCTTCGCCAAGGGCACGATCGGGCAATATGCGATCGTGATCCCGTCCGAGCGCCTGGTGATCGTGCGCCTCGGCCGCTCGCCGAACTGGCCGCCGGAGGTGGACGGGGTGTTTCAGCTTGTAAGCGACGTGGTTGCGGCGACGCATGACAAGGCGAAGATGGCGGGTGGGAACTGAGCTGGCGAACTCCTCTTCCCTTCTCCCTTGCGGGAGAAGGTGGCACAGGCCGCTTTCGTCGGCCGTTCTTAAGAGAATGGCGCCGGATGAGCGGTTCTCTCCGCGAACTCAATTGTGAAAGGTTCACGCGCGGAGAGAGACCCCTCACCCGGCTTCGATGCTTCGCATCGAATCCACCCTCTCCCGCAAGGGGAGAGGGTGTGTCAGCGCGGCGCTAACTCACTGCCTCCCCAGCTGCGTTGCCTTCGCCACGCGATCGAACCGCTCCAGCGATAGGATCGCATCCGCGAATTGTTCAGCGCGTGCATTCAGCACCGGGCGTGCCAGCGTCAAGAATTTCTGTTGCATTGCCTGCGCGTCAGGGAATGAGGTCGGTTCGCCGGATGGGTCGGCGTGCAGTCGCTCGTGCACACCGTCGTCGGTGGTGATGCTGACGCGCGCGCCGAACGGATGGACGCGGCCTTCCAGCCGCGAATCCTGCACCACCTCGAACTTGTCGGCGAGCGCGTCGATCGCGGCATCGCCAAGTCGTTTGTAATCGTCCCAGCCGAAGCTGCCCTGGTCGAGCGCAAGCGCGCCGGTGAAGAACATCGAGAACTGGCCCCCGACGATCGAGCGCGGGTGCCGCTTGGTCGGGGCATCGCCGGTCAGCGTGATGCCGTTGCGGTGCAGGCCGATCTCGACACGCTTGACCTGCTCGGGCGTCAGATTGTGCTCGCGCCGCATCGCGATCAGCGCGTCGATTGCGGCGTGGGTATAGCGGCAGCTCGGATAGGGTTTGACGCCGATCTTCATGGTCTCGTAGCTCTTGCCGAGTTCGGCGACGGCCTTGTCCGGATGCGCGTCGTCGGTGTAGCCGACGAGCAGGCCGTGCTTGCCCTCGACCGATTCCGTCGAACCCACGAAATCGTTGCGCGCCAGCGTGGCGGCGATCACGCCGTTCATCGCGGCGGCGCCGACCTGATAGCGCTTGTTCCAGGCGCCGCTGAGCAGAAACTGCAGCGAGCCCGCGGCCTGGCTGCCGGAGACGCCGAAGGCTGAGATGATCTGCGTCTCGGAGAGGCCGAACAGCTTGCCGGCTGCGGCCGCCGCGCCATAGGTGCCTGCGGTCGCGGTCGGATGAAAGCCGCGGGCGTAGTGCGAAGTCGGATCGAGCGCGTTGCCGAGCCGGCAGCAGACCTCATAGCCCGCAACGATCGCGGTCAGCACGTCGCGTCCGGAGGCGCCGACCATCTCGCCGACCGCGAACGCGGCCGGCACCACCGGCGCGCTCGGATGCAGCGAGGAATCGGCATGCGTGTCGTCGAAATCGAGGGAGTGGCCGAGGGCACCGTTGAGGAGTGCGGCGACCGCCGGCGTCCAGGTTTTGGTATCGCCGAACACGGTGGATTCGCCCTTGCCGTCGAGCGCCAGCGCTTCCAGCATCTTCAGCAGCGACGGCGTCGATTCCGCCTCGCGCCGTGCGCGAATGGCGCTGCCGAGGAAATCGAGCGTCAGCACCTTTGCGCGCTCAAGTACCTCCGCTGGAATATCCTCATATTTTAGCTTGGCGACATAGGCCGCGAGCGTTGCGGTTTCGTGGGCCATCGTGTTTCCTCGTTTTGGCCGGCAGGGTAGGCGGGCGGATTTCCCCTTTCAAGCCGCCTCGCGGCCACGGGTATCAGCTATGCTTTTGGTCGGTTGACGAGGATGGGACCGGGACGTTTGACGATGGTAGGCGTAAGACAGCTGTTCGACCGGCTCTGGTTGCGAAAGACCCAGTTGGGGCTGGCGGTCCGGGTCACGGTGGCCGCCACCGCCGCCTATGCACTCGCCACCGCGCTACACCTGTTGTTGCCACTCTGGGCTGTGCTGACGTCCATCATCGTGACTCAGATGAGCGTAGGGCGCTCGCTCAAGGCGACGCGCGACTACATGCTGGGCACGATCGGCGGCGCCGTCTACGGCGGCGCCATCGCAATCCTGATCCCCTATTCCGGCGAACTGGGCCTGCTGTGTTTGCTGGTGCTGGCCGTGGCGCCACTTGCCTATATCGCGTCGATCTATCCGAATCTGAGCTCTGCAACGGTGACGGCCGTAATCGTGCTTGTGCTTCCGACCATGCATCATGCCGATCCCATGGCCTCGGCGATCGATCGCGTCAGCGAGGTTTCGGTCGGCGCCGTGACGGGGCTGCTCGTCTCGTTCCTGGTGCTGCCGTCGCGCGCGGTACGGCAGATTCGCGCGAGCGCTGCCAAGCTGCTCGAGCTGATTGCGGAGGCCTTTACCGAACTGCTCGCGGGTCTGACGCGCGGCCGCGACAACGATGCGTTGCATCGGATTCAGGACGGGATCGGCGCCGCAATGGTCGGCATGAATACCATTGGTGCCGAAGCCGAGCGCGAGCGTTCCGCGCGATTGTCCAGCGGACCGGATACCGGCCCGTTGCTGCGCACGATCTTGCGGCTGCGCCACGACGTCGTGATGATCGGCCGCGCGACCGTGGTGCCACTGCCCGTCGAGGTGCAGGTCAGGCTCGCGGCACCCCTGACAGAGGTCAGCGCGGCGATCGTGCGCTTCCTGAAGTCGGCGGCCGACGCCATGCGCGAGGGTGCCGGCGCGCCGCCGATCCACCCCGTGCACGTCGCGCTCCAGCACTATGCCGAGGCGGTTGCCGCCGTCCGTCAGGACGGCGTGATCCGCGGACATCCCGGCGACACCGCGGAGCGCTTCTTCGCCCTCGGCTTCTCGCTGGAGCAGATGCACCAGAATCTCTGCGACCTCGATCGCGTCATCGGCGAGTGGTCCGAAGCTGTGGCCGATGGGCCGGTGAAAGCGGCGGAATAATTAGCGGACCGGCTCCTCGATCCTTCCCATCATGCCGCGGGCCACGAGCTTGTGGAACGGTGTGATGAGCATGAGGTAGGTCCGGCCGAGGAAATTGTTTGTCTTCACCAGAGTGGTCACGGTGACCTGGCGGCTCGCTGCATCCCCGGCCACGTCGACGACAATGCGAAAATCGAGGTGAGAATCGTCGAAGCCGGCGACCAGCCGCTCGGGCGTCTCGCTCAACACTGGAAACAGGCCGATCAAGCCGCCGGGCGCAGGTGCGCCTTCGCCCGATTTTTTCAGCCCGAACGGCGTCACCAGAATATTACGCAGGCGCACCAGCGCATCGACCCAGCGTGGTCCGTTCAAGACCATCCGTGTGCAGGCCTCACGGGCGTTGACTGCCGCGGTGCCAATGTCGACGCGAAAGGCGTCGATGAACTGCGCGCCTGACAGCACCGTGCCGGTATCGACGTTCGGGGTGATTTCGCGAACGGGACTTGTCATCCCGGGATTTTGCGCGTCAGCATCCGAAAGCGCAAGATCAAGAGGCCGGCATAGACGAACGATCCGATCGACAATCCGATCCAGACGCCGACCGCGCCGAGGCCGGCGTGGAAGGCGAGAACCCAGGCGATCGGGAAGCCGACGCACCAATAGCCTATTGCCGCGAACACCAATGTCATCTGGGTGTCATTGATGCCGCGCAGCGCGCCGCCCATGATGGTCTGCAACGCATCGGCGATGAAGAAGGTCGCGCCGACCAGAAGAAGCGTCGCGGTCAGATTGACAGTCGGTGCGCTCGCCTCGCTGCTTCCGAAGAACAGCCGTCCGAGCTCATAGCGGCCGAGGATGATCGCAACCGTCAGCACCGCGACGAACGTAATCCCGAGCAGGGCTGCGACGAGACCCGCGCGTCGGACGCCCGCCGGGTCGTCGCGGCCGAAGGCGTGGCCGACCCGCACCGTCGCAGCCATGCCGATGCCGAGCGGGACCATGAACAGCACAGCCGTGACCTGAAGCGCGATCTGGTGCGCGGCCAATGCGGTGGTCGAGATCAGGCCCATCAACAGCGCCGCCGAGGAGAACAGGCCGTATTCCAGCAACAGCGAGAACGAAATCGGCGCGCCGATCACGATCAGCTGGCGCATCAAGGGCCAGTCGATCCGCCAGAGATGCGCGAGCGGATGATAGTCGGCGAACGGCTTGCGCCACGCCGCAATGGCGAGTGCTGCGAGAAAGGTGCCGAGATTGACGAGCGTGGTCGCAAGCCCCGCGCCGAACAGGCCGAGCTTCGGCAAGCCGAACAGGCCATGGATCAGGCAATAGACCAGCGCGAAATTCGCGGGGATCGCCGCCAGCGTGATCCATAGCGGTGCCTGTGGCCGGTTCACCGCGCTCATCATGCTTCGCAGCGCGATGAAGCCGAGCGCCGGCGCAATGCCCCAGGCCAGACCGTTCAGATAGCGCTGCGCGAGCACGGCCGAAGGTGGCGCCTGTCCGAGCGCGATCAGTATGTGCTCGCCATAAAGCGGCGAAGCCATCATCGGCAGCGAGATGAGGAACGCAACCCACAAGCCCACGCGCAAGGAGCGGCGGATGCGTCTGACGTCGCCGGCGCCGAACGCCTGGGCTGCCAGTGGCGATACGGCCGCCATCAAGCCGAGCCCGAAGGTGAAGCTGACGAAATAGACGGTGTGCGCAAGTGCCGCAGCTGCGACGGCGTCCTCGCCGAGCCGCCCGATCAGTGCGAGATCGCTGGTGATCATCGCGATCTGCCCGAGCTGCGTCAGCATCATCGGCACTGCCAGCCGCAACGTCTCGCCGAATTCATCGGCGAGGTGGTTTTGCGCGGCGAGCTGCTGCGATGGGCGGCGGACGGTTTCGAGCATGGCCGGCCGATAACACAGCCCCACGTCGAAAACATGGCCTCCTCTCGTGTCCCGGACCGCAAAGCGCGAGCCGGGACCCAGAAGCCACGGGCACGGGCCTCGCAACATGGGCCCCGGCTCAGCAGCGCATCACCGTAGCGCGCTTTTGGTACTGCGCTGCGTCCGGGGCACGACAGGGTTTAAGCGAGGAGGCGCCTCAGCTCTTCCGTTCCGGCACGCGCTTGATCTTGGCGCCGAGTGCGTTCAGCCGTTCGTCGATGCGCTCATAGCCACGCTCGATCTGGTCGGCGTTATTGATCGTCGAGGTGCCTTCGGCGCAGACCGCCGCAAGCAGCATGGCCATGCCGGCGCGGATGTCGGGCGAGATCATCGAGGCGCCGCGCAGGCGGCTGGGCCCCGCGATGATGGCGCGGTGCGGGTCGCACAGCACGATGCGCGCGCCCATCGCGATCAGCTTGTCGACGAAGAACATCCGGGATTCGAACATCTTCTCGAACATCAGGATCACGCCCTCGCATTGCGTGGCGGTGACGATCGCGATCGACATCAAATCGGCCGGAAAGGCCGGCCAGGGCTGGTCCTCCAGCTTGGGCACGTGGCCGCCGAAATCGTCCTGGATCTTCAGCGTCTGGTTGGAGGGCACAATCAGGTCGTCGCCCTCGACCCGGCAGACGATGCCGAGCCGCTCAAAACCCATGCGGATCGAGCGCAGATGCTCGACGCCGGCGCGGACGATGCGCAAAGGCGAGCGCGTCACGGCGGCAAGTCCGATCAGCGAGCCGACTTCGATATGGTCGGGTTGGATCGCGTAAGTTGCCGAGCCAAGCGTGGCCTGCCCATGCACGATCATGGTGTTGGTGCCGATGCCCTCGATCTTCGCACCGAGTGCGACCAGGAAATTGGCGAGGTCCTGCACATGCGGTTCGGAGGCCGCGTTGCGCAAATAGGTGACGCCGTCGGCAGCGACGGCCGCAACGAGTGCGTTCTCGGTCGCGGTGACGCTCGGCTCGTCCAGGAACACGTCGGCGCCGGTCAGCTTTGGCGCGCGGAATTCCAGCCGGTCGGTCGCGGTGACCTTGGCGCCCAACTGCTCCAGCGCCAGCACATGCGTATCGAGCCTGCGCCGGCCGATGACGTCGCCGCCGGGCGGCGGCAGCATCACCTCGCCGCAGCGAGCGAGGAGGGGCCCCGCGAGCAGGATCGAGGCGCGGATGCGGACGCAGAGCTCAGGATCGAGATCGGCCGCGCGGATGCTCTTGGCATGAATGACGAGCGTGTTGCGCTCGCGCCATTCGGCCGATGCACCGACCGAGCGGATCAGCTCGACCAGCGTCTCGGTGTCGCGGATGCGCGGCACGTTCTGAAGCGTCACCGGATGTTCGGTGAGCAGGGCAGCCGCGATGATCGGCAGCGCCGAGTTCTTGTTGCCGGACGGCTCGATCGAGCCCGAGAGCCGGTGACCGCCCTCGACGATATATTGGATGGGCGCCACTGAGATTCTCGCTTTCCTGAGTTCGGTTGGGCGGGGCCGCTTCGGGGGCGGAAAATACAGAGAATTGAGCGCAGTATCAATTCTGCACTTGCCGCGGTTCAGGCCCGTCCCGCCGTCACCGGTCGCAACAGGCCGACTGACCGAAGGCCATCAACGGCGTCGATGCCACCGATCGATCCCAGCGGCCTGCGCGCGATGAAGACGTGCACCTAGATCGTCGCTCGAACAACCTCGGGAGACATCCATGCGCAAGTTTCATCTGGCTATCGCCGTTACCCTTCTATCCCTCTACGGAACCTCACCGACGTTTGCCCAGGTGACGGGCCCAACGCCACATGTCGCCGCGCAGGGTGCCGATTTCTATCGTGTCCACGTCGGAGCGGTCACCGTTACTGTCCTGTCCGACGGCACGGTGCCGCAGGATCTGCATGCCCTGCTGACCAGCACGACTCGTGCAAAGACGGACAAGCTTCTTGATGCGAGCTTCCTGCACAATCCGATCGAGGCTTCGATCAACGCTTTCCTGATCGCGTTGCCGGATCGTCTCGTGCTCGTCGACACCGGCTCCGGCGAGCTCTTTGGTCCGGGGAATGGCGGCAAGCTTCGCGCCAGTCTGGCGGCGGCAGGCTACCGGCCGGAACAGATCACCGACATCCTGATCACACACGTCCATACGGACCACAGCGGCGGCCTCGTGGAAGGCGGGAGAATCGTATTCCCGAGCGCGACGGTCCATCTCGGGAAGCCCGATATCGACTTTTTCCTCAACCCGGCAAACTCCGTTGAGTCGGGCTATGACCGCAAATACTTCGACGAAGCGATCAAGACGCTAAAGCCCTATGTGGATGCCGGCAAGGTCGCTGCTTTCTCGAGCACCACGGAAGTCGTCCCAGGGATCACGGCAACGCTCCACCCCGGTCATACGCCAGGCAGCGCGTTTTACACCCTGGTTAGCCAGGGCGAGCGGATGACCTTCATCGGGGACATCATCCACGTCGCCTCGGTGCAGTTTCCTGACCCGAGCATTACCATCGTCTACGACGTCAATCCGAAGGCTGCCGAAGCGACGCGCGAGCAGGCTTTCGCTCAATTTGCCAGCGAGCGCGAGCTCATTGCGGCTCCGCACCTGCCGTTCCCCGGCATCGGCCATGTCCGCCGGGCGGACAAGGGCTATCAATGGGTCCCCATCGAGTACGGCAACCGGCAGGTGGACTAAATCCGAAGCGCGATGAATCTAGGAAGAATTGTCATCGCGCTTTGGTTTGTTGATTGGGCATGGCCTCTTCGGCAAACCGCTGCACACTTTTCCGGATCATGATCTAGCGACGCCCGGTAGAGCTCGCTGCAGCGAAGAGCTGCTCGCGCAGCCAGCGATGCGCCGGGTCGTCTTGAAACCGGGGGTGCCAATAGGCCGCCAGCTCCGCAGCGCCGAGTTCTAGTGGTGGCTCGAAGAAGTCGAGCGTATTCTCGAACCGACTTAGGAAGCGGCTCGGCAACGTGCACAGATAATCGCTGGCGCCGACGATCGTAGGCGCCAGTGCGTAGTTTTGGATCGACAATGCCACGCGCCGCTCGCGGCCGAGTGTCGCCAGAGCGGCATCGACGTGACCGAAGAATCCGCCCCCGTCGGCCGAGACCAGCAGATGTTCGGCGTCGCAGAAGGCCTCGAGGTCGAGTGGAGCGCAACCGCGTGGATGGCCCTTTCGCTGCGCGGTCAGGAAACGGTCCTCGAAAAGCGTGCGCGCCTGCCAGGCGCTCTGCGCCGTCGCTCGGTTGCCGATGCAGATGTCCACTTCGCCGCCCTCGAGCCGATCGGCGAGGGTTTGCGGCTCCGGCGGCGCGACGAGCACGAGCCTGGCTGACGGCGCCGCCGTCGCAATCCGCGGAACGAGATCGGGCGCGAGCATCATCGCGGGGATCTCGTGAAGCGCGAGCGTGAAGGTCCGGCGCGCCGTCGCCGGATCGAAATCCGCCGCTGGGCCAAGCATGCCCTCCATGAGCTCGATCACTCTGGTCAGCGCGGGCTGAAGCGCCAGCGCGCGAGGCGTGGCAAGCACGCCGCGTCCGTCTGGCGAAGCCACGAACAACCGGTCGTCGAAGATCTCGCGCAAGCGCGCGAGCCGCGCGGACATGGCGGACTGTCGCACGCCGAGGCGCTGCGCGGCGCGGGTGACGTTCGATTCGCTCAGCAGCGCGTCAAGCGTCAGCAGCAGGTCGGCATCGAGCCGTTGTAAGGGGTCGAGGTGCATGCGTCCTCTACCTCAAGAAGCTCCGGCAGCCGGAAGGGCCGCTAGATATCGATCGTGGCGCTGAGGGAATGTTCCTGGATGAAGTCGCGGCGCGGCTCGACCACGTCGCCCATCAGCTTGGTGAAGATATCGTCGGCCTCGTCGACCTCCTTGACCTTCACCTGGAGCAGCGAACGCACCTCGGTGTCGAGCGTGGTTTCCCAGAGCTGCTCCGGGTTCATCTCGCCCAGACCTTTGTAGCGCTGGAGCGTGATGCCCTTGCGGCCAGCTTCAGTGACGGCCTCGAACAGATCGACGGGGCCGTGGACCAGTTGCTCGGTGTCCTTGCGCCGAAGCTTGCCGGAGCGGCCGTAGACATCCTGGAGCTTCAGCGTGTACTCGTCGAGCTTGCGGGCTTCGGCCGAGCCGAGGAAGGCATCGTCGATGATGGCGGCTTCCTTGACGCCGCGCACCGTGCGCTCGAACTGGAAGCCTTGGCCCTCCACGTAGTGGCCGATCCAGCCGCGTTCGACCTCCTCGGCCTGGCTGTCGAGGCGCCCGGCGATGTATTGCGCGGCCGCGGCAGCCTTCTCGGGATCGCCGTAGATCGCCTTGTTCAGCACGCCGGTGATCGCGGCCTGCTCGACGACCTTGCGGTTATAGCGGCTGTGCAAGTTACGCAGGATGCTGCGGACGACGCGGGCGTCGTCGACCAGCGCGCGCAAGTCGCGGCCAGTGCGATCGCCACCGTTTCCGGAGCTGAACACGCAATCATCGAGCCCGGCGTCGATCAGATAGTCCTCCAGCGCGCGCTCGTCCTTCAGATACTGCTCGGACTTGCCGCGGCTGACCTTATAGAGCGGGGGCTGGGCGATGTAGAGATAGCCGCCGTCGATGATGTCGCGCATCTGCCGGTAGAAGAAGGTCAGCAGCAGCGTGCGGATGTGGGCGCCGTCGACGTCGGCGTCCGTCATGACGATGATCTTGTGATAGCGCAGCTTCTCGACCGAGAAATCGTCGCTGATGCCGGTGCCGAGCGCGGTGATCAGCGTGCCGATCTGCTCGGACGACAGCATCTTGTCGGGGCGCACGCGTTCCACGTTGAGGATCTTGCCGCGCAACGGCAGCACCGCCTGAAACTCGCGGTTGCGGCCCTGCTTGGCGCTGCCGCCTGCCGAGTCACCCTCGACGATGAACAGCTCGGACTTCGCCGGATCCTTCTCCTGGCAGTCGGCAAGCTTGCCGGGCAGCGAGGAGACCGAGAGCGGGCTCTTGCGCGTCAGCTCGCGCGCCTTGCGCGCGGCCTCGCGGGCGGCCGCGGCCTGGATCACCTTGCCGACGATCATCTTGGCTTCGCTGGGGTGTTCCTCGAACCACGCCGCAAGCGCCTCGTTGAGCACGTTCTCGACCACGGGACGCACTTCCGAGGACACCAGCTTGTCCTTGGTCTGCGACGAAAATTTCGGGTCGGGCACCTTCACCGACAGCACGGCCGTCAAACCTTCGCGGCAGTCATCGCCGGTGAGGGCGATCTTTTCCTTTTTGGCGTTGGCCTCGGCGTAGCCGTTGACCTGGCGCGTCAGCGCGCCGCGGAAACCGGCGAGATGGGTGCCGCCGTCACGCTGCGGGATGTTGTTGGTGAAGCACAGCACGTTCTCGTGGTAGCTGTCGTTCCACCACAAGGCGGCCTCGACACCGATGCCGTTGGCCTCCGAGCGCACCATGATCGGAGAGGGCACGAGTGCCTTCTTGTTGCGGTCGAGATATTTGACGAACTCCTCGACGCCGCCGGAATAATGCATCTCCTCGCGCTTCTCGACCGCATGACGCATGTCGGAGAGGATGATGTTGACGCCGGAATTGAGGAAGGCGAGCTCGCGCAGGCGATGCTCGAGCGTTGCGAAATCATATTCGACGTTCTTGAAGGTTTCGGTCGAGGCGAGGAACGTCACCTCGGTGCCGCGCTTGCCCGGCGCGTCGCCGACGACTTTCAGCGGTGCGACGGCATCGCCATGGGCGAACTCGATGTAGTGTTCCTTGTCGTCGCGCCAGATGCGCAGGCCGAGTTTGCTCGACAGCGCGTTGACGACGGACACGCCGACGCCGTGCAGACCACCGGAGACCTTGTAGGAGTTCTGGTCGAACTTTCCACCGGCGTGGAGCTGGGTCATGATGACCTCGGCCGCCGAGATGCCTTCGCCCTTGTGGATGTCGACAGGAATGCCGCGCCCGTCGTCGCGCACGGTGACGGAATTGTCCGCATTGAGCACGACGTCGACGCGCGTGGCGTGGCCCGCGAGCGCTTCGTCGATCGCGTTGTCGACGACCTCGTAGACCATGTGATGCAGGCCCGAGCCGTCGTCAGTGTCGCCGATATACATGCCTGGACGCTTGCGTACGGCATCGAGACCCTTGAGCACGCGGATCGATTCCGCGCCGTAATCGCTCGCGTTGGAGGGCTCGTTTTCGGCACGCGGCTGCCGAGCAGGTTCTGTCATGAGAGGCCTTCGAGGGTGTCGCCCGAATCAGCGGCGCAAAAGGCGCTGATTTGAGAGCTATTTGTGCCATGAAAGGAGGATTGCGCCTAGCGCAAAGTATCCTCCCGCAACCCTTTGATCAGATAGGGATTTTCAGGCAGTTTTCAAGACGTTCGAAGACGGATTCTGGGCGTTGCAAAAAGCCCGATTCGGGGGTGCTTTCTCGCGTCGAGAATGACCGCATTTCCCCGGTGTGACGGCGCCGGTTCCGAGGCGCCGTGGGCGCCCCGGGGAAGGCTTTGGGGTTCAGTAAATCCGGGAGGGCTTATCGCCGTTATCTTCCCCGAGGGACCAAGCCTCGCCTGAGGCCACAGTGATGGTATTGGTGCCGACTGGGTGGCCCGACACGAGCAGCTCGTAGGAATAGGTGCCGGGTGGCAGATCCAGCGTTTGTGGGTGGTTCACGCCGCCTGCGATCTTGATGGTTTGATCGTTGATCGCGAGCAAAGCCACGTCCGGTACAAGATAGCCGAATATCAGGCGCGCTTGTCCGGGCATCGGCAGGAACCTGGCCTTGGCCGCGGCCTCCGGATTCCGCTGCACCAGGTCGACTGTGGTCTCGTCCTTCGCACGGCCAAGCTTCAGGGTGGCCGGCCCCTCCGAAGATGCGAACGAGAGCTCCGCCTGCTCGGCCGCAACCGCAGCGCCATCTGCCACTTCCTGCCAGCCGCGCTTTGCCAGCTCGGTGCGGTAGAACGCGAGCACGTCGCCGAACTCGGCGGGTATGCTGGCTTTGAGCGTGCGCCGGATCGGGGACTTGACGCCGTTGGCATAGTTGGAGGTGAACTCTCTGTGGCTGATGCGGGTCGGCACAGGCATATCGACATCGGGATCGAGCTTGAGCGGCCCCGGCCACAGCCGCGCCACGTACAGCCGCGACAGGTGCGAGACCCAGCCCTCGGCCTGTGCCGGAAGCGGGCAGCTTGCGATAAGGAAGAGACCGCACGCGACCAGCCGCCATCGTGCCGGAACTCTCGTCCCGCGCTTGAACGTCGTCGTCATGCTTACTCTCCAAGGATGTCGCGCGCCGCTCGGGGCCTCGCGCGATAGCAACGACTGCGACACGGCCGGCGCGGCCTCAAGAGACTAGTCGCCAGGGGAGCCCGTCAGGTTCAACAGTGACGCCCTATCGGCGTGCCGAAATGCGCCCGTTTTCGACGTCGAACACTTCGCCGCTGGCGCCGATCTCGGCAAAGGCGGCAGGGTCGGCGCCGGTCAACCACACCTGCGCGCCGAGCTTTTGCAGCTCGGCAAACAAGGCGGCGCGGCGGTTGGGGTCGAGATGCGCGACGACCTCGTCGAGCAGCAAGAGCGGCACGATGCCGGTCATCTCGGCAACCAGCGTTGCATGCGCCAGCACGAGTCCGATCAGCAGCGCCTTCTGCTCGCCGGTCGAGGCATCGCGCGCCGGCATGCTTTTTGGCGCGTAGATCACCTGGAGGTCGGTGATGTGCGGCCCATCGGTGGTGCGGCCGGCGATCGCATCGCGCGGGCGGTTGTCGCGCAGGATCTGGCGGTAGCGGTCCTCGACGGCGGTGGCGGTCTCGCTGAGCAGCGCGTTCTCCATCCAGCCGTCGAGCGCGATCTGCGCCGACGGGAAGGCGGAAGATTGCGCGCGCGTGTTGAGCATCTCGGTGAGTTTTGCAGCGGTCTGGCCGCGCGTCGCTGCGACCGCGACCGCAAGCTCGGCGGTCTCGCGCTCGATGGCGTCGCACCAGTGGTCGTCATAGTTGCGCACTTCGAGCAGCCGGTTGCGTGAGCGCAGCGAACGCTCGAGCGCGGAGATGCGCCCTGAATGCTCGCTGTCGATGGCGAGCACCAGGCGGTCGAAGAAGCGCCGTCGCTCGGAGGCTGCGCCCATGAACAGGCCGTCCATTGCCGGCGTCAGCCATACCATGCGGATGTGGTCGCCGAAGGCGCTCGCCGAGTTGACCGGCTCGCGGTCGACGCGGCAACGTCGGCTCACTGCGCTGTCGGCGCGCGGCGCATCGATACCGGTGCCGAGCGTGGCAAGGCCCAGCGCGCCCTCGACCTGCGCCGACACGGCCCAGGAGCCATCGCCCTGATTGTCGGCAACGTCCTCCAGCGTCGCCCGCCGCAGGCCGCGGCCCGGCGACAGAAACGAGATCGCCTCGATGCAATTGGTCTTGCCCGCACCATTGGGCCCGACCAGCGCCACCATGTCAGCCGCCGTCTCGAGCCCCGCCGCGCGGTAGTTGCGAAACTGCGTCAGCGTCAGGCGATGAATGCGGGAGGGGGTCATATCAACTCGTCATTGCCGGGCTTGACCCGGCAATCCATCGTCCGCATCAGCGGACAATTTCATCACAGCGTTCCACCGGGTTTACGGGCGAGGATGTACACCCAATAGGTCATCTTACTTGATGGATGGCCGGGTCAAGCCCGGCCATGGCGAGAGGAGCAGGCCTCACACCCGCATCGGCATCAGCACGTACAGTGCGCTCTTGTCGTCGCGGTCCTGGACGAGGGTCGGGGAGCCGGGGTCGGCGAGCTTGAGGGTTGCGACCTCGCCCTCGATCTGGGCGGCGATGTCGAGCAGATAACGCGAGTTGAAGCCGATATCGAGTGCATCAGAGGCGTATTCGACCTCGAGCTCTTCGGTGGCGCTGCCGGAATCCGGATTGGTCACCGACAGCACGAGCTTGCCAGCGGACAGCGACAGCTTCACCGCGCGGCCGCGCTCGCTGGAGATGGTGGAGACACGGTCGACCGCGGCCTCAAAATCCTTCTTGTCCACGACCAGTTCTTTGTCGTTATTCTGTGGGATGACGCGGCCGTAGTCGGGGAAGGTGCCGTCGATCAGCTTGGAGGTCAGCACCACATTGCCGATGGTGAAGCGGATCTTGGCCTGCGACAGCTCGATCGTCACTTCGGCTTCGCTATCCTCGATCAGGCGCTGCACCTCGCCGACGGTCTTGCGCGGCACGATCACGCCGGGCATGCCGGCGGCGCCGTTGGGCTGCACCAGGTCGATCTGGGCGAGGCGATGGCCGTCGGTGGCGACGCCGCGCAGGGTCGCCGCTTTGGCAGAGCCCGCGGCATGCAGATAGATGCCGTTGAGATAGTAGCGCGTCTCCTCGGTCGAGATCGCGAACTGGGTGCGGTCGATCAGCCGCTTCACGTCCTTGGCGGCGAGATTGAAGGAATGCGACATGTCGCCAGCCGCGAGATCGGGAAAATCATTCTCCGGCAGCGTCTGCAGCGTGAAACGCGAGCGGCCGGCGCGGATCGCCAGCACTGAGCGGTCGCCGTCGCCTTCCAGCACGATCTGCGAGCCGTCTGGCAGCTTGCGCACGATGTCGTAGAACATATGCGCTGGCACGGTCGTGGAACCGGCGGTCGCGGTTTCCGCGGCGAGCGTCTCCGTCACCTCGAGATCGAGGTCGGTCGCCTTCAGCGACAATTTCGCGCCCTCTGCGCGCACCAGCACGTTGCCGAGGATCGGGATCGTGTTGCGTCGCTCGACCACGCGGTGGACGTGGCCCAGCGATTTCAGGAGTTGCGCGCGTTCGACCGTAACCTTCATTGCACTACCCGCCCGATCCCCAAGAGAACACATCGTTGGAAAAGCCGGGCGGCCGAAAGCGGCGCCGCGGCACGGAAGAAACCCGACAAAGCCGGATCATCCAGCCGATATGATCAAAGCCGTCAGGGTCGCGCAAGGTGGCGCGTAAAGCCATCCGATTCAAGGGATTGGGGAGCTGTTCCCCACGATTTACATCCCGATCTTGCCCATCGCCCCGGCGGCGAAGCCGGGACGATCGCAGGTGGGAATGGCCTTAGGGGTTTATTCCTGAAGCTGGCGCTTCAAGGACTCGACCTCTTCGGACAGCGCCGCGTCCTTGCTGACGAGTGCCTCGATCTTGCGCACCGCGTGCAGCACCGTGGTGTGGTCGCGCCCGCCAAAACGGCGGCCGATCTCCGGCAGCGAGCGCAGGGTCAGCGTCTTGGCGAGGTACATCGCGACCTGCCGCGGCCGGACCACGTTGGCGGTGCGGCGCGAGGACAAGAGATCGGAGCGGCTGACATTATATTGTCGTGCCACCACGCGCTGGATGTCCTCGATCTTGATGCGCTTGGGCTCCTGCGGCCGGATCAGGTCGCGCACCTCGCGCTCGGCCATTTCCAGCGTCACCGGCTGGTTGTTCAGTTTCGAGTGAGCAAGCAGCCGATTGATCGAACCTTCGAGATCCCTGCCGTTATGGGTGATGGTGCGCGCCAGATAGTTCAGCACCTCCTCAGGCACGTCGAAGCTGGCGTGATGGGCGCGGGCCGCTGCAACGCGCGACTTGAGAATGCCAAGCCGCAAATCTTCTCCGAGCGATCCCATCTCCACGACGAGGCCGCCGGCCAGCCGCGAGCGGACGCGATCGTCAAGGCTCTCGAGATCGGACGGCGGGCGGTCGGCCGCGATCACGACCTGGCGGCCGGCATCGATCAGCGCATTCAGCGTGTGGCAGAACTCGGCCTGCGTCGACTTGCCCTGGAGGAACTGGAGGTCGTCGATGACCAGGACGTCGATGCCGCGCAGCGCCTCCTTGAAGGCGAGTGCCGTTTGCGTCTTCAGCGCGGCGACGAAGCCGTACATGAATTTTTCCGCGGTGAGATAGAGCACCTTGCGCTCGCTGCCGGAATTGCCGGCCCAGGTCACCGCCTGCAAGAGATGCGTCTTGCCGAGGCCAACGCCGGCATGGATGTAGAGCGGATTGAACATCACGGGATCGCCGCGGCGTCCCTCCGCGACCTGGCGTGCCGCCGCATGCGCCAGCGTGTTGGCGCGGCCGACGACGAAGCTTGCAAAGGTCAGGCGCGGGTCGAGCGGCGAGCCGCCGAGCGCGTCATGGTTGGCGGAGACCGGCGCGGTCGCAGTCGCGCGCAGCTCGGCCGAGGGGCGGCCATCCATGCGCTTGGCCTCAATCGGCGCCGGCGCTTCCTTGAGCGCGACGGTCGGGCGCACAGCGGTGCGCACGGTGAGGTCGATACGATGCACTTCCGGCATCTCGGCCTGCCAGCAGGAGAGCACGCGCTCGGCATAATGCGCCTGGATCCAGCTCTTCAGGAAGCGCGTAGGCACTGACAGCCGCACGCTCTCCTCCTGGACCCCTTCGAGATCCATGCGTGCAAACCAGCTGGTGTAGACGTCCTCGCCAACACTCGAGCGTAGCCGCCCCTTCACGCGTGACCAGCGATCCTGTTCCGATGTCATTGTTTGAAAACTTTTCTTTGGAGATAAGGTTGCGTTGCGAGTGCCGTTGCAGGTTTCCTGCCACGGCACGACCTCAAGCGAGGCCATCTTGAAGGCACAGGTCAGCCGTTCGGCGCGAATGCCGTTGAACAGACCAATGATGTCAAGAATGGAGGGTTCGCGAGGTCAGCGCGTACTCAGCGCGCAAGGGCACGCCGGAGGCTGGTCGGAGGACGAACTCGAAACGGCATCGTTGGAAGAAGAGATGTGATTCAATACCGCGTTGCGTTCGTTCGACATGGTGCCTCCCCGTCCTGCCGTGATTGCTCACGGCAAGGTCCTGCGTGTCGCCTATGAACTTCGCGTAGGAACTCCACATTCCCAACGCGAGGTCCGCCCGTCTTTCCTAGCTCGTCCGGATGGCGCCGCCTTCGCGCTTGTCGGGTGGTTCGTCGCTGTCTCTCCGTTGCGTCTAAACGCGAACGAGACACGAATGCCCCGCTTGGAGACATTTGGACAAAGCACTATCGTTCCCATATTGCTATGGGTTTGAAACCGACAATCGCTTGGTAAAGCGTCGCCCACGTGCACACCGCCGCCGATTTGCACGCTCACCCCGTTTCTAAAACCGCGCTGGTCTCAAGATCGTGGGCGCTGCGGACGGCTTTAAGAAATACACGATGCGCAGAGACTCGCAACGGAATTGATTCACAGTTGAGGAGCTTAAATCCTGATCTGCGTTAACGCGTGCGCAGAGTTGTTCACAGGGCCGAGAACCAAGTTTTTGAATCGCCGTGCAGAATCGAAGGCAATGCGCGTCATGTGACAATTCTCCGACGGCGCGCAAAAAAAATTTACAAAAGCGTCACGCGAGTGCCGTGTGAGCCAATTTTCCAAATGCTTCCCGTCACTATGTGGATAAGTGATTATCGAGACATCGTTTTTCGAGTCTCGTTTTGCAGGGTAACCCCGCCGTTGCACAGCTCGCCTGGGAACTACTGTGTGCAAATAATGGCGAGGCAGGAATTCGTCCTGCTGCGCCACACAGGCTTTTCGCAATTGCGATGAAAGTTTCCAGTGTGACAGAATCGCCAGCAGTAAGACTACGGGAGGTAAAATAGCGCGGCGAAGAATTTTTTCAGGAGCTGCGATCAAGAGTTCTTATCTGTCAGCGAGCCCCCATCGCAGAGCTCGGATCAAACGGCTCGGATCGCGGAGCTCTGCTTCAGAGGCTTCGGCTGAGGCGCTCTGATCTCTGTCGGGTACACGACAAAAAGAAAAAGCCCGGCGCATGCTGGGCCTTCGTCTGCTTACGCGATGTTCGGTCAGATCACTTGCCGAGCTTGGCGATCTGATGCGTCAGCCGCGACACTTTGCGGCTCGCGTTGTTCTTGTGAATGATGTTGCGCTGCGCGGCGCGCATCAGGGCGGGCTCGGCATTCGCCAACGCCTTCAGCGCAGCGGCGCGATCGCCGGACTTGATCGCCTCTTCGACGGTGCGGACTGCGCCGCGCATCTGCGTCCGACGCGACTTGTTGACGGCGGTACGACGGGCAATCTTGCGCGTCGCTTTCTTGGCGGAAGTGGTGTTGGCCATTGTCTCAAAAATCCTCTGCGGTGACCGGTCGCTTCTTGCTCGGATTAGCGCCGGCTGCTTGAACCGCGAAATCGACGCTCGGTTTTAGGGTGTTCGGTTGCTAAGGCTGTTCTTTAGAACCCGCGCGCCAGCCTTGCGGCTATTGCCTTGTACGGCTGTCTCGCATGGCTCAAAGAACAGCGGCGGCGGGATTGCGCCCACCGCCAGTTGGCGCCCTTATAGAGGGGGCCTGCGGCACCGTCAACGGCTTCGGGAGGCCGGAAAGCCGCCTTTGTCAGGGCGGGAACTGCCGTAACGTACTGACGAGGTTGAATTTCCGTTCTCGCCCCGGTATTGGCTGGCGGCGTTTCGCCTCGTCCCGGCCGGACGGGCCCATTTAAGGTGATGCATGATCCGCGGCTTTTTCCGACTGATCGGCCTGTTGCTGCTGGCTGGCGGCTTCATCTTCATGGTCTATGACGGCGCCCGCTGGGTGGCGGACCAGACCCTCCGGTTCACCCGGTTCGGCCAGTTCTGGAACGATATCCATCAATCCAGCCAGCAGGCGTTCCGGACCTGGGTCGAGGCCAAGGCCCCCTGGCTATGGACCTCGGTGATCCGCCTGGTGCTGGATCAGCCGGTTTTTGCCGTGCTCGGCATTCTCGGGATCCTCCTGATGATCCTGTTCCGGCCGCGGAAACCCCTGATCGGCTATTCGCGGGACTGACCGCTCCTGCAATGGCGCCGGCGTAACAGGGCTGCCTCTTCAGGCGTAAATGCCTATATTCACCTGGCATCACGAGCACGCCGCCTCAAGCACCTCTGCTTGGGCGACGGACAGCTCGTTTCGGAGATCCGACCCATGCTGTTCATGCGCAAGACCACTGCACTCCCCAGCGCAGCCGAGGCGCTGCCGGGCCGTGCGGAGCCTTTACCGACCGCTACCACCCATTTCGTCAACGGTCAGAAGCTCAAGCCGCCTTACCCCGCGGGTCTCGAGCAGGCCGTGTTCGGGCTCGGCTGCTTCTGGGGTGCCGAGCGCAAATTCTGGGAGCTCGGCGAGGGCATCTACATCACTGCGGTCGGCTATGCCGGCGGCCATACGCCCAATCCCACCTATGAAGAGGTCTGCTCGGGCCGCACCGGCCACACCGAGGTTGTGCTTGTCGTGTACGATCCGAAGAAGATCTCCTACGAGCGGCTGTTGAAGGTGTTCTGGGAGAACCACAACCCGACGCAAGGCATGCGTCAGGGCAATGACGTCGGCACGCAATATCGAAGCGCGATCTACACCTATAACAGTGCGCAGAAGAAGGCGGCTGACGACTCCAGGGCACTCTATCAGAAGGCGCTCGCAGCCAAGGGGCTCAGCGCCATCACCACCGAGATCGCCCCCGCCGGCGAGTTCTATTTCGCCGAGGACTACCACCAGCAATATCTCGCCAAGAATCCGGCCGGCTATTGCGGCTTAGGTGGCACCGGCGTCTCCTGCCCGATCGGCGTCGGCGTCAGCGCGTAAGCCGCGAACTCGCTGCACCTCTCCCGCTTGCGGGAGAGGTCGCATTGCATCGTGAGATGCAATGCGGGTGAGGGCTCTCTCCACTCAAAGAGCGTTCATTGCGGAGGCATCCTCTCCCCACCCCTCTCCCGCAAGCGGGAGAGGGAGCGCACGGTGCCCGTTGTCCGCATTGTCGCGCCCTACGCCCCTCAACGTTTTATTAACCATAACAGGTGCAAGACTGGAGCCATCTCGGTTCGAGGGATGGCTCCAGTGCGGGTTGCGCGCGCGTTTCGATTGTCGATGTTGGCAGCGTCCGCCGCGCTTGCCCTTGGCGGCTGCATGCAAACCGTCGGTCCAGTCGCGGTGGCGCAGCCGCGCAGCGATCTCGACTACATGGCCTATGGCCAGCCCGCCGGACCGCAGCCGGTTGCGGTCGACAATTCCGGTGGCGGCGCCATCAGCGCGCTCCGCAATTCCTTTGCCGCAGCTCCCGCGCCCGTAGCGGTCGGCTATGCCGCGCCGGTGCGCTATGACGCGTCCTATCATCTCGATGCCGGCGACAAGCTGCGCGTCGTGGTCTACGGCCAGGAAGGTCTCACCAACACCTACGCGATCGACGCCGGCGGTGCGATCACCATGCCGCTGATCGGCGGAGTGCCGGCGCGCGGTCGCACCACGGCGGGGCTCGCCTCCGAAATCGCCGCGCGCTTGCGCAACGGCTATATCCGGGAACCGTCCGTGGCGGTCGAGATCGAAGCCTATCGTCCCTTCTTCATTCTGGGCGAAGTCGCCGCGCCCGGCCAATATCCTTACGTGCCGAACATGACCGTCGAGAGCGCGGTGGCGATCGCCGGCGGCTTCTCGCCTCGCGCCAAGCGCGACGTGGTCACGGTGACCCGCAGCGATGCCGGCGGCGCGATGCGCGCCGTGGTGCCGCTCGGCACCCCCGTCGGTCCCGGCGACACCGTGTACGTCGGCGAGCGCTGGTTCTAGAAATTCATTCAGCCCTCTCTTCGTCAGTCCGGGCCTGCGTGCTGACACACGCATCCGGGTATGACATGCTGAGAGAGCCGTTCATCAGCCTAACTGGAGCTATAGCGGCGAGAGCGAAGGGTGCCGGAGGTAGGCGATGACCCGGCGTCCATAGTGCTCGCTGCAATCTTCCCCAGCATCCGTTCCTTTGTTCAACTGAGCGAGGATCTCATGGCCAGGCGAATCCTGTGTTTTGGCGACTCTCTGACCTGGGGTTGGATTGCTGTTCGCGAGGGAGCACCAACGACGAGATTTCCCTATCCAGAGCGGTGGACGGGGATCATGGCCTCCAAGCTTGGGTCCGATTACGAAATCGTGGAGGAGGGTTTGAGCGCACGAACGACGGCGATCGATGATCCCGTTGATGCGCGCCTGAACGGATCCGCCTATCTGCCCTCCGCTCTGGCAAGTCATCTTCCGTTGGACCTCGTCGTCATCATGCTCGGAACGAACGATGCGAAGAGTTACTATCATCGCTCGTCATATGACATTGCGGTCGGCATGTCGAAGCTGGTCGGCCAGGTGCTCACGTCGACTGGTGGCGTAGGCACGGTTTATGGAGCCCCGCGGGTGCTCGTTGTGGCGCCGCCTCCACTCGCGCCCGTAGCCGATCCCTGGCTCCAGGGAATGTTTGAGGGCGGGCGCGAGAAGACGATCGAGCTTGCCACACAGTACAGATCTCTCGCCAACTTCATGAAGGTCGACTTCTTCGACGCAGGAAGCGTGATCTCAACAGGGGGGCTGGATGGAATCCATTTCTGCGCGCAAAACAATGCGGATCTCGGCAACGCCCTGGCTGGCAAGGTTTTAGAGATCTTTTCGCGTACGACACGGTGAATGGGGCAGGTGACCAGTTCATCACCCCCACGATTCCCGCAGCGTGAGCGGTGCGGTTCTCTCTCCTCAGCATTCCGGGCCTGCGTCCGTCTGCGCATCCCGGAATGACGACGGTGAGAGGGTGCGCGCGCTACTTCAAATGCGTCGCAAAGAACGCCATGCTGCGCGGCCAGGCGATATCGGCGCTGGCCTTGTCGTAGCTTGGGCGCTCGTCGCAATGGAAGCCGTGCTGGGCGCCCGGATAGATGAAGACCTCGACGTCCGCCCGCTTGCCCTTGATGGTCTCGACGTCGGTCAGGGGAATGCCGGCGTCTTTCTCGCCGAAATGCAGCTGCGTCGGCACCCTCGGCTTCTCGTCGGCAAAGCGCACGATGGCGCCGCCGTAATAGCCGATCGCGGCCGAGAGGCCGGAAAGTCGTGCCGCTGCGACATAGGCGATGCTTCCGCCTAAGCAGAAGCCGATGATGCCGACCGGACCGACGCTCTTCACCGCATCGATCGCGGCCTGCGTATCGCGCGACATTGCCGCCCAGTCGGGATTGGCGACGAACTTGCGCGCCTCGGCGATCTCGTCGGGCGAATAGCCCGATTGGAAGTTTGGCGAGGTCCGATCGAAGATCGACGGCGCGATTGCGACATAGCCTTCCTTGGCCAGCCGATCGCAGACCGAACGGATGTGATGATTGACCCCAAAGATCTCCTGGATCACCACCACCGCGCCTTTCGCCGCAGCACTGGGATCGGCGCGATAGGCGCCGAACTGGAAATTGTCGGAGGCCGTCAGTTTAATGTCATGTCCCACGAGGTTGTCCTTCGTTGTTGGTTGTTGAATGAGTTGTTGATCCCGAAATTCCGCTCTCTCACCTCATCCTGAGGAGCGCGCCCTTGCGCGCGTCCCGAAGGATGAAGGCCCTGTTGCTTAAGCGGGGCCTGCATGGTTCGAGACGCGCCGGAGCCTGCCATCGGGCCGCGCTTCGCGCGGACCCGGTGGGCGCTCCTCACCATGAGGGGTGGCACTTACTCCCACATCCAGTTCTCGCCGTAGTCCTCTTTCCAGCCTGCGAGGCGACCATGGCGGAATTGCAGGAACAGGCGGTGGCGGTAGGGGATGAGCCGGCTGCCGCCGAGATTGCGCAAGGCGAGGTAGATCTCGTTGCCGGGGCGTCCGCGAACATATTGCAGCGGCTGGCCCAGCGCATGCGCTGCCTGGGCGGCATCCATTCCGAAGGCCAGCGGCGTGGTGTTCGATAATGTCATGACGAAGGGCAGGCGCGGCGGCGCCCATTGCTCCGCGTGCGCCGCGGCCGTCATCATGCCTAGCGCGATTGCCAATCCCGCCACAGTCGTCGACTTCATCGTTTAGGTCCCTTCGCGGCGCACCTCGCGCGGCAGATTTTTCAGGAAGGGAACCATCGCGTCAACAAAAGCCTACGGCTGATCGATGTTCACGGCGTGCCCGGCCGCGGGTATCACGACCTTGTGTGCGCCGGGGGTTTTTGCCGCCATGTAGTCGGACGCTGCGAGGAACGGCGTGTCGTCGGCGCCGACCACGATCAGCGACGTCCCGATCGATCGATGGCATCGCGCTGATTTGCAGGTGAGTTAGCGCAGCGTAACCCACCACATTTTTTCTCACCAGCGGCGTGGCGGGTTACGCCTTCCTGCGGCGCTTGTTGAACCACGGGAGTTCGTCGGCCAACCCACCCTACGAATTTCGCCTGCTTCGGACATCCTGGCGTGCCAGGTTACTTCGAGGATACTTGCAGATCCTTGAGGGCATGCCGCGATGGCATGCATGCGTCGCACGAATTTTGCCGCTTATTCCGTCAGCCGGTTTGCATCAAGGTCCTGTCGCGACGCACAAAGGTGATGCGTGCATCACGTTTGTTTCGATCGATTCCAAATTGCATTTGCCTCCGCAAACGAACGCGATCATTCTTGCGTCCAAGGCCGACGCCAGCCCGGTGGGTGTCGGTCAGACAAGTTGCCGCCGTAAGCGGCTTCATGCACCGGCAGGGGAAGAAACCATGCCAACTCTCACCATCAACGGGCGGAGTATGTCCGTGGATGCGGCAAACGATACGCCGCTCCTTTGGGCGATCCGCGAGCAATTGCAGATGACCGGCACGAAATTCGGCTGTGGTGCCGGTCTGTGCGGCGCCTGCACCGTGCACGTCAACGGTGAAGCCGTTCGCTCGTGCCAGACCATGGTCGGCGACGTCGCCGGCAAGAAGATCACCACCATCGAAGGTCTCTCCGCCAAGGGCGACCATCCCTTGCAGAAGGCGTGGATCGCCGAGCAGGTCCCGCAATGCGGATACTGTCAGTCCGGGCAGATCATGCAGGCCGCTTCGCTGCTGGCGAAGAACCCCAACCCGACCAAGGAAGAAGTCGTCGCGCACATGGACGGCAATCTCTGCCGCTGCATGACCTATTCACGGATCCAGAAGGCGATCATGCGTGCGGCAACCGAGATGCGCACCGCGTCCGCTTCCGCCAATGAGCGGAGGCCCACATGAATCAGCACGTGAAGAACGTCACTCCCGAGGCGACTGATCTCAGCCGCCGCTCGTTCCTGGTCGGCACCGCGGCGACCGGTCTCGTGCTCGGCTATGCCGGCGTTCCCGGCATCGACCACGCGCTTGCCGCCGCGCCCGCCAATTTCGAGCCGAGCGTCTGGTATTCGATCGCGCCGGATGGTCTCGTCACCGTGACCTGCGGCAAGGCCGACATGGGCCAGCACATCGCCTCCACCATGGCGCAGATCGTCTGCGAGGAATTGGGGGCCAGCTGGAAAGATATGCGGGTGCAGCTCGCGTCCAACGATCCGAAGTTCAACGACCCCGTACTGGGCGCACAGATCACCGGCGGCAGCTGGTCGACCATGATGAACTTCGACGCGATGAGTCGCGCCGGTGCCGCGGGTCGCATGGCGTTGACGGACGCTGCCGCGACCGCGATGGGCGTGCCGGCAGGCGAGCTCGTGGTGCGCGATTCCGTGATCTCGCACGCGAAGTCGAAGAAGCACATGAGCTTTGCCGACGTGGTCAAGAGCGGCAAGGCGACGAAGACCTTCACGGCCGACGAGCTCAAGGCGATCGCGCTGAAGACGCCGGATCAATACACGATGATCGGCGTGTCGGTGCCGCAGCTCGACATTCCCTCCAAGACCAATGGCACGGCCAAGTATGGCATCGACGTCATGCTGCCCGGCATGGCCTACGGCAAGGTCGTCACCCCACCGGTGCGCTTCGGCGCCACGGTGAAATCGGTCGACGACAGCAACGCCAAGAAGATGCCGGGCTTCATCAAGGCGGTCATCATCGACGACAAGACGCAGACCACCTCGGGCTGGGTCGTCGCGGTGGCCAACACCTACGCGCAGGCCCGCAAGGCGGCGGATGCGCTGAAGATCGCCTATGACGGCGGTCCGAACGCGAAGCTGTCGAGCCAGTCGTTGCTGGACGAAGCGAAGCGGCTCCAGGGCCTCGACGATTCCGGCCAGTACTTCGTCAAGGACGGCGATCCCTCGGCGGCGTTCGGCTCGGCGGCCAAGGTGCTGGAGGCGGAGTACACCACCAACATCAACATCCACGCGCCAATGGAGCCGATGAACGCCACCGCGGAGTTCAAGGGCGAGATCCTGCACATCTATTCCGGCAATCAGTTCGCGACGCGCTCCGGCGCGATCGCCGCCGGTGCGGCCGGGATCGACCCGAAGTTCGTGGTCATGCACCAGATGTGGCTCGGCGGCGGCTTCGGCCGGCGACTCGATGCCGACATGATGGTGCCGGCGGTGCAGGCGGCCAAGGCCGTGGGCAAGCCGGTCAAGGTGATCTACTCGCGCGAGAACGACATGACGATGGATTTCTCGCGTCCGCTCACCTATCAAAAGGTCAAGGCCGGCGTGGACGGCGACGGTAAGATCGTTGCGATCAGCCACGACGTGGTTTCGGCCTGGCCGACCGCGCGCTGGGGAATTCCCGATTTCCTGACGCCCTCGGTCGACAAGAAGGGTCCGCTGGACTCCTTCACGGTGAACGGGTCGGACTTCTTCTACACCGTACCCAACCATTATGTGCGGGCGATCAAGAACGAGATGGCGCACAACGCCACCCCGTCCGGTCAGCTCCGCTCGGTGGCACCGGGCTGGACCTTCTGGGCCGTCGAAAGCATGATTGACGAGATCGCGGCTGCGACGGGCAAGGATCCCGCCCAGCTCCGCATCTCGCTGCTCGACGGCGCGGGCAAGAATGACGGCGGCGCGCAGCGGCTGCGCAACACGCTGCTCGCCGCGATGGGCCTTGCCGGCTACGGCACCAAGAAGCTCCCCAAGGGTGAAGGCATGGGCGTGGCCTGCGTGTCGTCGCAGGAGCGCGCCACCGCAAGCTGGACGGCGTGCGTCGCCCACGTCGCCGTTGCGCCCTCGGGCGAGGTGACTGTGAAGAAGCTCACGGTCGCGACCGACGTCGGCACGCAGGTGCATCCCGACAACATCCGCGCCCAGGTCGAGGGTGCGGCGCTGTGGGGCCTGTCGCTTGCGATGTACGAGAAGGCGACGCTGAAGGACGGTGGCATCGAGCAGACCAACTTCGACAGCTACACGCCCCTTCGCATGAGCCAGATGCCGGAGGTCGCGGTTGCCGTGATCGCCAATGGCGAGAAGGCGACCGGCGTCGGCGAGCCCGCAGTGACGGTGGTCGCCCCGGCCATCGGCAACGCCATCTTCAACGCCTCGGGCGCCCGCGTCCGCAGCCTGCCGATCACGGCCGAGGCCGTGAAGGCGAACATGAAGGCGTAAGCTCGCCGCAAATTGCAATCGAGACGATCCGCCGGAGGGGCAGCCTCCGGCGGATTTTTTGTTGATCGGTATGCTGCTCCGAACATTCGCTGTCATGCCCTCGCGCAGGCGGGGCATCCAGTACGCAGCGGCTTCTCGATTGAATCACAGCCGTCTCGGAGTACTGGATCGTCCGGTCAAGCCGGACGATGACGGCGGTGAGTTTGGTGACGTCCACTGTCTCTAGGCACCTCGGCAAGATCCCTCAAATTTGAACAAACCCCGCAGGTTCCCGTTCAGCACGCGCATTAAGGGCCGGAGAACCTGATGCCGCTAGGGTGGTGCAGTCGAGCGCAGTGCTCTTTTCAGTTGCCTGTTTCAGTTGCTTTTGGGGAAGCCATGACCGCCTCAGCCAAACCCGCCGCCAAACGCAGGCTCTTGCTGGCCTCCGACCGCAGCGACCAGAGCAGTGAGCTTGCCCATATCCTGCAGTCGGTCGGCGAGGTCGCAACGGTCTCGACCCAGGAGATCCCCGAGCAGCCGGCGCGCGATCTCTCCGGCATCATCGTCGACATCAACCTGCGCTCGTCCGAGAGCGTGCAGCGGGTGCGCAACAAGCTGCGCGGCGACGCCTATCGTTCGATGCCGCGGCTGTTCGTGCTGGCGGATGCGCTCCACCACGGCACCATGCAGGCCTGGGCGCTGGGCGCCACCGACACGATCTCGCGGCCGCTGCAACCCGAGGCCATTTTGCAGCGCATCCGTGCCGCGTTCCCGGACACCACCACCTATGACGCCAGCGATCGCGGCAAGACGCTGAACCGCGGCGTCGAGGCGGCGCACGGCGTGCTGGCGAAAATGTTCGAGAAACTGCCGCTCGGCGTGCCCCTGACGTTCGATGACGTCGTCGCCGCCGAGAACAAGATCCTCAAGGCGATCAAGCATTCCTCGCTGCGCGAGTGGCTCACCACCGTCGGCTGCCACCATGTCGGCAGCTACCGGCACTGTCTGTTCGTCACCGGCTTTGCAGTCGCCTTCGCGCAGCATCTCGGCATGCGCGAGGACGACCAGCGCCGCCTGACTCGCGCCGCGCTGCTGCACGACGTCGGCAAGGCCTTCGTGCCGACACAGCTTCTGGACAAGCCCGGCAAGCTCACCGACGAGGAGCTGGACGAGGTCCGCCAGCATCCGCGCCGCGGCTACGAAGCGCTCGCCGAGCAAGGCGGCTTCCCGCCGGAAATGCTCGATGTCGTGCTGCACCACCACGAATTCCTCGACGGCAGTGGCTATCCGAACAAGCTCTCCTCGAACCAGATCAGCGACATCGTTCGCCTGACGACCATCGTCGACATCTACGCGGCACTGGTCGAGAAGCGTGCCTACCGCTTGCCCTTCACCCACTCCCGCGCCTTCGCGATGCTGGAGGGCATGGGCGGCAAGCTGGACCAGCAGCTCGTGCAGGCCTTCCGCCCGGTCGCGCTGGGATCGTTCTGACGAAACATTCTCCGCGGCCTTAGGTGGGTTAGCGAGGCACAACCCACCACCGCCTGCAGCCATGTTGGGTTACGCCTAGCGGACTGCGCTTCGCGCAGCCGCGGGGCTAACCCACCCTACGAATTCTGCCGGCCGCCGTCCTCATACGACGAAATCTCGACCAGGCTGCCGTCCGGATCGCGGCAATAGACCGAGCGCAGCGTGCCGCGGGCGCCCTGCCTGGCCACCGGGCCTTCCTCGATCGCGACGCCATGCGCCGTCAGATGCGCCACCACCTCGTCGGGGGTGGCCGTGGTGAGGAAGCACAGATCCTCGCTGCCGGCGGTCGCATGGTCCGCGGTGAACCACTCAACCTTGTCGGCATCGCGCGGCCGGACGTTGATCTTCTGGTTGCCGAACTGAAGCGACGTCCGCGGCGCTTTGCCGCCGCCGGGGTCGAACACCCTCACTTCCATGCCGAGGATTTTGCGGTACCACTCGGCGGTGCGCGCGACGTCGGCGACGTTGACGACGAGGTGATCGAGGGCCTGAACCTTGACGGACATGCCTTATCCTTTCGTCGCGATGCGGGTAGCGCACTTCTCGTCGGTGGCGGGCTTTGTTACAACGCGCTGCCATCAAGAACAACAAACTGGGAGAAGATTTCAGATGATCACACGCCGCACTGCGCTGGGCCTGCTTGCCGCCAGTCCGCTTGCAACCGCGCCGCTCTCGAGGGCCTTTGCGGCGGATTATCCGGCGCGGCCGGTGAAATGGGTCGTCGGCTATCCGCCGGGAGGCGCCACCGATATCCTGGCGCGGCTGATCGGCCAGCGGCTGTCGGAAAAATTCGGCCAGCAATTCGTGATCGAGAACAAGCCCGGCGCCGGCAACAACATCGGCACGGAGTCCGTCGTCAATGCCGAGCCCGACGGCTATACGTTGCTGCTGGTCAATCCGGCCAATTACATCAACGCTTCGCTCTACGCCAATCTGAAGTTCAACTTCGTGCGCGACATCGCGCCGGTAGCGTCGTTCCAGCGTGTGCCGAACGTGATGACCGTGAACAAGGACGTGCCGGCGAAGAACGTCGCCGAATTTATCGAATATGTGAAGGCCAATCCCGGCAAGGTGAACATGGCCTCCTCGGGCAACGGCACCTCGGTGCATCTGTCGGGCGAGATGTTCATGGCGATGACCGGCTGCAAGATGCAGCACGTGCCCTATCGCGGCGCGGCGCCCGCGATCACCGACATGCTGGGCGGCCAGGTGCAGGTGATCTTCGACAACATGCCCTCGATCATCCAGCACATCCGCTCTGGCTCGCTTCGCGCGCTCGGCGTCACCACGGCCGAGCGCTCCTCGCAATTACCCGACGTGCAGGCGATCGCGGAGACCGTCCCGAACTACGAGGCGAGTGCGCTGTTCGGCATGGGCGCGCCGAAGAACACGCCGAAGGAGATCATCGCCAAGCTCAACGGCGAGATCAACGCAATCATGAAAGAGCCCGACATGACCAAGCGCCTGGTCGAGCTCGGCGGCGAGCCGCTCGTGCAGACGCCGGATGCGTTCGGCGACATGATCAAGGCCGAGACCGACAAGTGGAAGAAGGTCGTCGAGTTCGCCGGCCTGAAGGTCGAGTAGCGATACCGGCTCGCGCATGTCGACGCTGACGAAGCCCCGCCGCGAGGCGGGGCTTTTTTCATTTGCGTTCCGGAACCGATTTTTAGGCGAGCGCGCAATCACGCAGTCGTGCGGACCTCCATATGCGCGTTCCCGCTTGACGGCAGGCTGCTTCCACCTATACTAAACCACATGGTTAAGTATCAGAGCGAGACGCTAGACCGAACCTTTGCGGCGTTGTCCGATCCGACGCGGCGTGCGCTGCTGGCACGGCTCGGCGAGGAGGACGGCCTGTCGGTCAGCGAACTGGCCGCGCCGTTTTCGATCTCGCTGCCCGCAATCATGAAGCATCTCGAGGTGTTGTCGGATGCAGGCCTGATCGTGCGGGAGAAGACCGGGCGGACGGTCGCCTGCCGGCTCACCGCGCAGCCGATGGAGCAGGCGATGAACTGGCTCAATCGCTACGCGCGCTTCTGGTCCGACAATTTCGATCGCCTTGCAGCTTTTGTGGAGGAAGACCCATGGCCGTCAACCAAGCAGCCGCAGCCCGCGCCGGCGAACGTCCAAGCCTCACCCTCACGCGCCGGCTCCGCGCGAAGCCGGAAAGGGTCTACGCCGCGTGGACGCAGGCAGAGCAGCTAGCGCAGTGGTTCGGCCCGCCGAACATGAAGCCCGCGACGGTGCAGGCCGACCTCGACGTCCGTACCGGCGGCCGCTACCGGATCAGCTTCACCCGCGACGACGGCGAATATTTCGAGGCCGGGGGGACCTACCGCGAGGTCGTGCCGAACGAGCGGCTGGTGTTCTCCTGGGCTTGGCACTCGACGCCGGAACGCGAGTCGCTCGTCACCATCACGTTCAAGCCCGACAACGGTGGCACGCTGATGATCTTCCATCATGCCCAGTTCTTCGACGAAACCGCACGCGACAACCATCAACGCGGCTGGAGCTCGTTCTTCGACAAGCTCGACGCCTTCGTCGCCTGATCAACGGAGTTCATCATGCAGCAACATCAGATCGTTTCCCGCCAGGAGTGGATCGTTGCCCGCAAGGCGCACCTGGCGCATGAGAAAGAGTTCAGCAAAGCGCGCGAGCGTCTCGCCGAGGAGCGCCGCAACCTTCCCTGGATCAAGGTGGACAAGAATTACGTGTTCGACGGCGCGAACGGCAAGGTGACGCTTGCCGACCTCTTCAAGGGGCGCCCGCAGCTCGTCGTGCAGCATGTCATGTTCGCGCCCGATTGGGAGGCGGCCTGCAAGAGCTGCTCGTTCTGGGCCGACGGTTTTGAGCGCATGGTGCCACATCTGGCCGCGCGCGATACCGCCATGGTCGCGATCTCGCTCGCGCCGGTTGCCAAGCTCGAGGCCTTCAAGAAGCGCATGGGCTGGACGTTCGACTGGGTGTCCTCGGGCGACAATGACAATGACTTCAACCATGACTTTGGCGTAACGTTTACGCGCGAAGAGATCGACAACGGCGAGCCGAAATACAATTTCGGCACCACGCCGTTCTACGGCCCCGAGCTGCCCGGCATCAGCGTGTTCTTCCGCGACGAGACTGGCGCCGTCTTTCACACTTACTCGTGCTTTGCCCGCGGTCTCGACATGATGAACGCGGCCTACCAGTATCTCGATCTCACCCCGCTCGGTCGTCACGAGGAAGGCCTGCCCTATCCGATGGACTGGGTGCGGCTACGCGACCAGTACGAGCCTGATGCAGCAAAGGCGGCGTGCTGCCATGGCTGAGCTGGTCGGGTTGCTGGGTCTTCAGCGACGCTTGTGGCAAGGCGCCGTCCACATCCACAGTGTCATCGCCCGCGAAAGCGGGCGATCCAGTATTCCAGAGGCCGTGACGAGTACGGAAAGGCCGCGGCGTACTGGATTCCCCGCCTTCGCGGGGAATGACAGTCGCGCTTGTTGCGGCAACGCGCAGCAAACCTATCGCTTTGCGTCGGCCTGCTCCGTCCCGGTGCACGAGATCAGCATCGTATAGGCGCGGGCGTTGCCGGCGATGTCGGTGGTCTTGAGCTCACCCTTCGGCTCGGCGGTCTGGTAGGGCACGACGGAATTGTCGAGGAAGTCGCGCATCGCGCCGGTCTTGATCGCGAAGTTGATGTTTTCGGGGATCGTTCCCGTCGCCCTCATCAGCATCCTGGCATCGAGCTTCGACACGACCACGCCGATCAACTGGCCGGACGTGTCGAACAGCGGGCCGCCGCTGTTGCCTGGCTGGACGGCCGCGCTGATCTGTAGGTGACGGGTGTCGTTGAGAATGCCGCTGAGCGAACTCACGATGCCCGTCGTGACCGTGAAGTCGGAGGTCAAAAGGCCATGATATGGAAAGCCGATCGCCACGACGGAATCGCCGGAGCGGATTGAACGATCGCGGATCTTGGCAAAGTCCTTGAACGTCGCCGTCGCTGGCGCCTGCAGCAGCGCCAGATCGTTGACCGCATCGCGCGACACCACGCGCAGCACCATCCTCGCTTCGCCGGTGAGATTGCCCTTGATGTCCCCGACGCAGCCGTCAATCACATGATTGTTGGTGACGACGTGACCGCTGCCACTGACCACGAAGCCTGTGCCGCTGTAGCTTCCGGTCTTGCCCGGTTTGCCGCTGGGCGGCGCCTGCTTGTCAGCGGGCGCCGGCTTCGCCGCGACCTTGGTGAAATCGCCGGCCTTGCTTAGCCCGTCGGCCTTCACCTTGGTGACGCAATTGGCCAGCGCCGCGATCACGGGCCCACTCGACGTCAACTGGAATTGCAGGACGGTGCGGCCGGCCGTCGCGACCATCAGGCTCGCCTTCTGAAACGACCGCACCACGTTCGGCGGCATGATCGCGGTCAGCATGTCGGATCGATTGGCTGTGGCAAACACGCGCGCTTGCTCCTGGCCGTCAAAGGTCACGTCGATCGCGGCGTTCTCGTCCTTGTTGAACTTGTAACCGGGACTGGCGAAGCTCAGCAGCCACGAGCCCGCTGCATTCTGGGCGACGACCAGAATGACGCCGTTGGCATACGGCGCCGTCGCTGCGCAATGAGAGAACGCGCCGGACTCATCATTGCTGAACGCGCCGCCGATCCAATTGCCGATATTGACGGATCCGAACGGCCCCGCGGCATTGACAACCCCGATCAGAACGATGTGCAGCACGCATGCCACTGCCCACTTCAACATTGCAAAGCCCCGGAACGCTTCTCGTTCGACACCTTACCCGTACGACCCGGTTTGGCGCAACCGGCAGTTGTTCGGCGCCGGCCGTCGCCCGGTTGGATGACGGCGCCCTTGCTTTTACTTTGCGATACGGTATACTTTGCATTACAAAGTAAACGACGCCCCCGGATGGGGTCCGCGGGTGTAGCGAGGTTCGACGTTGCAGATGCGCGATCTCGATAAGGCGCTGGCCGATATCGTGGCGATCCGCAGCCAGATCGCAGCCGGCACCGCCTTTCGTGGCTATGGTCCCGCGACGATGGTCGCAACCGGCGCGCTCGCGCTCATCACCACCATCCTGCAATACTGGTTTATTGACGATCCGAGCGCTCAGCCGCTTGCCTTTTTCCTCGGCTGGGGTCTTGCGGCCGGCCTCTCGGGCTTCGTTATCTGGATCGAGATGCGCGCGCGCTCGCGCCGCCATCACTCCGGTCTTGCCGATGTCATGATTCACCAGGCGATCGAGCAGTTCCTGCCGGCTGGCGTTGCCGGCGTGCTGCTCGCGGTGGTGTTGTGGAAGTTCGCGGCCGAAACGCTCTGGCTGTTGCCGGGCCTGTGGCAGGTCCTGGTGTCGCTCGGCATCTTCGCTTCCGTCCGCTCGCTGCCGCGCAGTGTCGCGCTGGCGGGCGCCTGGTATTTCGTGTCGGGCTTTGTGATCGTCGTGCTGGCGAGCCAGACTCACACGCTCTCGCCCTGGACCATGGGGCTGCCCTTCGTAATCGGGCAGTCGCTGATGGCCGGCATTCTCTATGTTGCGTCCGGAGACCATGATGTCGAAGATTGAAAGTGCACCCTTCTCCTATGAGGGGCTCGATCGCGTCATCCATGAAAAGGCAAGGCTCGGCCTTTTGACCTCGCTGATGGCGCATCCGAAGGGGCTCGCCTTCGCAGATCTCAAGCAGCTCTGCGGCCTGACCGACGGCAATCTCAGCCGGCATCTCGCCGTGCTGCAGGAGGCCGGCCTCGTCGACGTGACCAAAGGCTACGAAGGCAACCGTCCCCACACCACCTGCCGGCTGACCAAGGCCGGCCGCCGCCGGTTCCTCGATTATCTCACCGTGCTCGAACGCCTGGTGCGCGATGCCGCCAAGGCCGCCGGCCGCGAGGCGCCGCCGCTCGGCCGCCTCGGCATCATCTCGACCTGACCCCCCCCCTTTTTTGATCGGAGACTTTGCAATGCAAAGTGACGTCACGCAGGCAAACGACAAGCTTCATGTCGGCATCATCATGGACGGCAATGGCAGGTGGGCGACGCGGCGCGGCCTGTCGCGCGTCCGCGGCCACGAAGCCGGTGTCGAGACGATCAGGCGCATCGTCGAAGCCGCACCCAAGCAAGGCATCGGCACCCTGACGCTCTATGCGTTCTCGACCGACAATTGGCGCCGGCCGAGGGCCGAGGTCGCGGCCCTGATGACGCTGCTACGCTTCTATCTCGCCAACGAGGTGCAGAGCCTGGTCAAGAACGGCGTCCGGCTCTCGGTGATCGGCCGTCGCGACCGCCTGCCCGAGGGCATTGCCGCGGCAATCGCCGGCGCCGAGCGCGCAACCGCCCACGGCAAAGCGCTGCATTTGCGCATCGCCGTCGATTATTCGGCGCGCGACGCCATCCTCAACGCCGCCGCCAAGGCGGCCGCGCTGACGAGCCTCACCCGAGAGGCCTTCTCGCAGCTCGTCACCGGCGAAGCGTTCTTGCGCGATGTCGATCTCATCATCCGCACCTCCGGCGAAAAGCGCCTGTCGGACTTCCTGCTGTGGGAGGGCGCCTATGCCGAACTGCATTTCACCGAGCGGATGTGGCCCGAATTCGAGGCCAGCGATCTCGCCGAGGCGCTGGCCTCCTTCCATCGGCGCGAACGCCGCTTCGGTGGCTTGCAGTCCTTGCCGCTGGAGCCGGCGCCGAGCCTGTGATGCGATGCGGTATGGCCACTGATGCCGAAAAGTTGAGCAGCTTCGCCGCTTTTATCCCTTCGACGCCGATCGCATCGGTGCCTAGTCTGGCACGGACGGGGATATCAACATGCGCGCGGTGCTGGACTATTGCAGGAGCGGAACGGAGCGGCGGGTCGCAGCCGGCGCGCTGATCCTGACCGAGGGCGGCGCCTCGGGGCATCTCTACGTGCTGATGGAAGGCAAGCTCGAGGTGATCAAGGGCGGCACCGTGGTTGCGACCATCGCCGAGCCCGGCGCCGTATTCGGTGAGATGTCGGTACTGCTCCAACAGCCGCACACCGCGACGGTGCGCGCCTGCGCCGATTCCGTCATCTACGAGTTCGACGATGCCGCCTCGTTCCTGATCCAGGAGCCCGAGGTCGCGCTTCTGCTTGCGCGTATGCTGGCGCAGCGGCTCAACGTCGCCAACACCTATCTTGCCGATCTCAAGCGGCAATATGCCGGGCAAGGCAACCATCTGGCGATGGTCGGCGACGTCCTGCAAAGCATGATCAACCTGCCGTCGCAGGAGGTTTCGCCAGGCTCGGATCGGCAATCCGATCCAAGAATGTGAGCCAGTCCGGCGGCTCGGCGACTGCCGACGCGGGCCGCCGCAGGGCCGCATCGAGATCGATACATTGCGCTTCGCCTGCCGCTAGCCAGAACGCTTTGCCCGCGTCGAGATCGAGCACGATGTGGGTCGGTGGCCGGCCATGCTGGAGGCCTGCGTTGAACACCCAGGTGGTGCCGAGCCGGTCGTACCACGCGCCGTCGGTGATGAAGGGCGATTGGTGCACATGGCCGGAGATCACCATCGTCGGCTGATACTGCGCGATCCATTGCACCAGATCGACGTCACCGAAGAAGCGCTTGCCGCCCCAGCTCGTCGGCGAATTCGCAGGTGGCGCGTGATGCGCCCAGATCCAGCGCTGCGGTCGTCTTGTGGCGGCCTCGCTCAGTTGCGAGGCAATCCGCGCCTTGACCACCGGGCCGTCCCACCACGGGCAGACCGTGAACAGCGTGTCGCCGATCCTCAGGTCGTCGCCGTCGCAGGCAATGCCGAGCTCGCGGGCCTCCGTGATCCAGCGCGAGATTTTCTCGCCCTCGGCGCTGCGCTCGTCGAGGTCATGATTGCCCGAGCACAGGATGACGCGCGTCTGACGCGCCAGCATCGCGAGGTATTTTTTCACCACCACGATCTGCGCGCGAAAATCCACCTGCGAGGAGATGTCCAGCGCATCGCCGGCGAAGATCACGAGGTCGAATTGCGGCGCCGCGCTGACGAGCCAGTCGAGCTGCGGCAGCGAGTAATGTAGGTCGGCGACGACCAGGCAGCGCATTGAAAATCCGTCAGGTCAGAAAATGAGAAAACGCGGGAATTCCGCATCGGAAAAGCAAGAAGCAGACCAGCGTGGCCGGCCCGCAGCCGCGGCAAATTGGCAAGGGCTGGACCTCCCCGGCGAAGTCTGGTGTCGTAGCGCGGCCTCATGGCAGGTGATCGCATGACCTCGTTCAAGACCATTCGCGCCCGCGCCGAGAAGCGCAAGGGCGGGCCCAAGCAGCTCGAGAAGCTCCTGCCGGCGAAGCCCGATGCAAAGGCGCTGACAAAGCTGCCTGACGATCGCATTCTCGCGGAGATGACGAAGCGGGTATTTTGCGCCGGCTTTGCCTGGAGCGTGATCCACTCAAAATGGGACGGCTTCGAGCAGGCCTTCCTGCACTTCCAGCCGGCCAAGCTGACCTTTCAGCCCGAGGACTACTGGGAAGGCCTGATGCGCGACGCCCGCATCGTGCGCAACGGTGCAAAGATCCTGTCGGTGCGCGAGAATGCCACCTTCGTGCAGGAGATCGCCAAGGAGCATGGCAGCTTCGGAAAATTTCTGGCGAAATGGCCGGCTTCGGACGAGGTCGGCCTGCTCGATCTGCTTGCCAAGCGTGGCAGCCGGCTGGGCGGTAACACCGGCCAGATGCTGCTGCGCTTCGTCGGTTGGGACGGCTTCGTCACCTCCAGGGACGTCGTCGCGTGCCTGCGCGATGCCGGCCTCGACATCGCCGAGGAGGTGAAGTCAAAGGGCGATCTCGCCAAGGTGCAGGCGCAGTTCAATGCCTGGGCCAATGAGACGGGCCTGCCCTACACGCACCTCTCGCGCATCTGCGCGTTATCGGTCGGGGAAAACCGCGGGGAGTGACGGCCCCGCGCCACGGCGGGCGCCTGAAGAAGCGCCCAGCAAGGGAGAAGCGCCCATGGCAGGAGATCTGGAAGGCAAGGTTGCCGTCGTGACAGGGGCTGCGTCGGGCATTGGCCTGGCGAGCACCGAGGCGATGCTGGCCGCAGGCGCGCGCGTGGTGCTGGTCGACCGCGACGCCGCAGCCCTGAAGGCCATTTGCGACAGGCACGGCGACGCCGCGATCCCGCTCGTCATCGACCTGCTGGACCCGAGGGAGTGCGCCACGCTCTTGCCGCGCGTTCTGGAGAAGACCGGTCAGCTCGACATCCTGCACGCCAATGCGGGCACGTACATTGGCGGCGATCTCGTCGAGGCCGACAGCATCGCGATCGACCGGATGCTGAACCTGAACGTCAACGTCGTGATGAAGAATGTCCACGACGTGCTGCCTCACATGATCGAGCGCCGGACGGGTGACATCATCATCACGAGTTCGCTCGCGGCGCATTTTCCGACACCGTGGGAGCCGGTCTATGCATCGTCCAAATGGGCGATCAACTGTTTCGTGCAGACCGTGCGACGCCAGGTGATCAAGCACGGCATCCGCGTGGGATCGATTTCGCCCGGTCCCGTCATCACCGCACTGATCGCGGGCTGGCCGCCGGAGAAGCTGGAGGAAGCGAGGGCCTCCGGAAGCCTGCTCGAAGCCAGCGAGGTCGCCAATGTGGTGATGTTCATGCTGACGCGCCCGCGTGGCATGACCATTCGCGATGTGGTCATGCTGCCGACCAATTTCGATCTCTAGACGCGTCTTGATCTTTAGCCGCCTCTTGAGAATGCAACCGCCGCCGCGTTTTGGACCACGTGCGACTGCCATCTCGATGTCGCCCCAATCATGCCACGAGCACGGCGGACGCAACCGATCGCCTCGGACGTGGAGGCGCTGCGGAACAATTGCGCGTGCGATCTGTTCGGGAGTCTAAGCCGGGGCGGCCAGTGCTGGAACAAAGTCCGC
This sequence comes from Bradyrhizobium sp. UFLA05-108, assembly GCF_059803455.1. Taxonomy (NCBI): domain Bacteria; kingdom Pseudomonadati; phylum Pseudomonadota; class Alphaproteobacteria; order Hyphomicrobiales; family Nitrobacteraceae; genus Bradyrhizobium; species Bradyrhizobium sp. UFLA05-108. The sequence goes on from NZ_JBANAZ010000006.1 coordinate 138,113, forward strand.
CACGGCGACGCCAGGGACACCACACAAGCGCGAAATGGAGCGGCTCATGAAGCTGAACGCCATCCAGGTCAAGGAGACCATGAGACAGTTGGACGCCCAGGTGCTTCCCGACGGACACCCGGCCGTGCCTCAGCTCAACAGCCTGTTCGGAGATCATACGTTCTTCGTCGACGAGAGCGGACTGAAAGTGCTGGAGCCCACCGACTCATCCGCGATGGAGAGCCGGACCGGCGAAGTCGTCAGCCTTGCCGACTGGAGCGATCCGGAGCTGACCAGCCTCAGGGCGCACGAGCCGGAGCCGACCGGCGTGATCGTGGTGTTCGAGCCGAGCAAGCATTGAAGGAGTTTGCGCGACCGCGACGGCCGTCGGCGCGCTGATGGGCGTGCCGCGGTCGATGACGACTGGACGCGAGACGCGTCAGTGATGCCGCTCGTCGCGACTTTGCGACCGAACCGGCGGTTGCCCGCGACAGCGCGTTACTCAACGCTCGCGTGTTACCCTCAAAAGCACCTTCCATGTATCGATCCATGTATCGATTTTTTTTCGCGCCATCGGCGACGTATTCAAGAACAGACCAACGGTCTCGCTGACCGAACCGCCCCGGAACTGACGAGCCTCAGGGCGCACGAGCCGGAGCCCACCGGCGTGATCGTGATGTTCGAACCGAGCAAGCACTGAAACTGAAAGAGACCTCGGGAAGCTCGACGGTGTCTCCGTCAGCTTGCCGCCGCGCCGCAGAATCGGTCCATCAAACTGGGCTTTCGATTGCGGCTGCGCCTCGGTGAGCGGCTAGTTGTTTGGGACTAGTCGTTTATCTCTAGCTCTCATGTCCGGCTTGGCGCTGGCGATGCGCAATGGAATTCTTGCTTGGCACGATCGTATTGGCCGTGCGCCTAGTCAGGAGCCGACGACAATGATTTTCCGTGCGTTCTGCCTCTCATCCCTCGTTGTGAGCGCATTGGTCGGCGTCGCGCATGCCGACAGTAATGCCGCGAACCCCGCTTTGCCGATCATCATCGGTCCGCTGCCTCCCGTGCACATCGGCCCTCCGCCGTTGCCGTGGTGGCCGCCACATATCCCGGTCGATCCGGTGCCGATCCATCCGGTGCCGATTCATCCGTGGCCGCCGCTTCCGACGCCACAACCGATCATTCCTGGTCAGGGGTGCGCGCCGGCGCCGGGCACAGCTTGCCCGCTCTGAGGCAGGCACCGTCCGCTCGCGACAACGGCGCATTGCCGAAGTAGACCAGTCGAGTCGCACGACAAGGAACGCCCTCGTTGCGGCGGGCGAGGGCGGTGCATGCCGCGATCAGCGACGTCCGAAACTGGCTGGCAAATGATAAACTCCTAGTGGACCCGCGCAGTGCAAGCCCACTGCTGGTCGCAGGTGTGGAAAGCCTTGCGAAGTCGCGCTCGCGGGTCCGACGCCGCGATCAGGGTATAAGGACTGCAGCGAACGCCATAGCTATGGGAAGCAACCCGAGACCGATCGCGCCGGCCTTGTAAGCGAATGCCTTGTCGAGTAGCGGTTTGGATGGGTGACGCATCGCCAAGCCTCCTCATAGCCCCGCGAAAGGCAGCATGCACCCGCGGAAGGAAATGCGCTAGGGCCTCTATGCCGTTTTGCAATGCACACACCATTGGCTGACTGGAGGAGGTGCGCCGGCTCTGGAATTGAGCGGCTACATGCACTCACGCTGCAGCACGCCACATCGCGCTGCCGCCTGACCGAGCCGATATCATGGTATCCTGCCCTTCTTGACAGCCAACGTCGCGCAACTCCCTTGGTTGGACGATGAATCAGCGGCTTTCCCTCGTCAGCCTCGTAGTCGCGGACTATGACGAGGCGATCGCCTTCTTCACCGGTGCCCTGGATTTCGAGCTCTGCGAGGACACGCCGCTTGGCGGCGGCAAGCGTTGGGTGGTCGTGCGCCCACGGGGGGCGCCGGCTCCGGCCTGCTATTGGCGCGGGCTGACAATCCGGCCCAAGTAGCGCGCATTGGTGACCAGGCCGGCGGGCGGGTCTTTCTGTTCCTGGAGACGGATGATTTTGGTCGCGATCATGCGCGCATGATCGCAGCCGGCGTGCGCTTCGTCGAAGAGCCGCGGTATGAGGCCTATGGGGTCGTCGCGGTTTTCAGGGATATCTGTGGCAACCGCTGGGACCTGATCCAGCGCAACTGAGGCGCCACGGCTGCGAACCCAGTCCATGATCCGAAAAAGTGTGGAGCGGTTTTCCCCCGCGACAAACGCGGAACGGGTTTGCGCGGAGATCATGCTCAGGCTCTATAAATTTCGGCGCGTAGGCGTTTCCACTGGCCCAAACATCCTTGCGTTGCTTTGACATGTCGGCCGCTCACCAGCATGGATCGGGCGTGAAGTTAGCGATTGGCTATGATGATATTTGAATGCATTTCCCCGACCACCTTGCCCTCCCTTAAGAGGGGAGTCATTTCGTGCCGCACGCGGGCAAAGAAAGCTTCCTGAACGTCTTGGGGAAGTGCTGCAACACTCGGCGATATTGGCGTGGCAGCGAAGGATTGTACTGCTTGCTCCAACCCACCCTCCAACACCATGAGCAGCTTCGGCGTCAACAAACGGACTTGGCGGAAACCCGCATTTTCGGCTGCGGCCTTCAACGCCGTGCCGCTTGAGAAACTGAACGGTGCTGTCGCTAAATCGGCCAGCTCGGAGGGCACTGTGGCACGCAGGGCTGTATGGTACGCTACGAATATCGGATTGCGTTCAAGCTCCGCCCACACGGCCATTGCCGCACGTCCATTTGGCTTCAGTACTCGATGCATCTCTCTCAGGGCGGCCGGTCTATCAGGAAAGAACTGCAATCCCTGCTGGCACAACACCGCGTCGAACACGCCGGCCTCGGATGGCAGTTGCGTGGCCGGAGATTGCAGATATTCAATCAGGGCAGCATCTAGGAGCGGCGCTTTGCCCTTAGCGATGTCCAGCATTGGCTGTGCGATATCGATCGCCACGACGCGGCCCTTGGGCCCAACTCGTGCTGCAGCGAGTCGTGCAACCGTCCCGGGACCAGTGGCGATGTCCAGGACGGCCTCGCCACTTTGAAGATTGGCCTCATCGAGCAACAGTATTGCCCATGGCTCGAATAACCGCGGCACGAAGAACTCATCGTAAGCTTTCGGAACCGAGGAGCTCGTATACTGAAATCGCGTTGCATCTGACATTGGAAATCTCCGACCCTTACGGATCAAAGCCTGACCACAGAGGCTAACGCATTGCACCACAAGCTCCGCTGTTGGCCATCGTGTCATTTTGCCGCTACGTTTACTGTTTTTCGCTCGTCGGGAGGATCGCAATGCGTAAAGTGATTACGGTAGCCGTGATGACTGCCGCGCTCGTACTTGCAGCATGTGGCAGGGAGCCTGGACCGAAAGGTGATCCAGGACCGCAGGGGCCGGCCGGCCCGCAAGGTGCCCAAGGGATTCAGGGTGTGCCAGGTGCCCAAGGCCCAGCCGGCGCGCAGGGACCACAAGGACCCCAGGGACCGAAAGGTGACAAGGGCGACAAGGGCGATCCAGCGTCGTTCAATATCCGAACGGTGCAGACCGACGGCGCCGTCAACTGCGACAGCAACGAAACCCTTGTCTCCGTGTTCTGTCCAAGTGGAGGAACCGCGGACGGCGCGAAGTGCGGGACCCCGCCGACAATCGGTCTTTGCCTGAAAAAGTGAAACTCGAACAGGCCACCGTTCACGCGGGCGGGCCTGCTACACCGTTCGCTAGACTTCCCTACAAGCAACTGCGAAGTTTTCGCAGATTGACGCAAACGCTTGTTTCGCTTCAGCGGTCTCAAAGCAAAACCGCGTCCCAATGTCGCCGCGCTCAACCCACCAGTCGATCTTATTTCCTCGGGAAAGGCGGGATGCCTCTCCGCGCAGTTGATCTAGTTGACTTCCGACGGCTCGCACAATCAAGCAATTCGTTTTGGCCATGGGAGCTCCCTGGGAAGAGAAGAAAAAGAAGCAAGTGTAGAGAGCATCCTAGGTTCCTAGAGCTGTGCTGACCGCATCGAAAACTGAACTTGGAGGATTTGAAATTTAATGTGGGTTGTGTGCGTTAGTGAACTCTCCAGACCTGGCGAGGCGGGGTAGTCTCAATTTGCGGGGCTCTCCGCGCGGGCCCTGCCTTGGACCAGTCGGCAGAGTCAGCGTGTTTGATGATGATGATTAATGACGCACTTCTCGATGAGTTGAGGCAGGTAGAGCGTGAGGTAGTTGGGTGCGAGCGGCGCTTAGCAGAGCAAGAGGCGCTGCTAGTTAGTCTGAAACGACAGAATCAAGATACCTGCTACGCTGAGGCTGAATTGGAGGCGTTGCGTGAGAGCCAGCGGCGGCGCCAGCAAGACCGCCATCGCATCCTCTTGATGCTGCAACCCTAGGCCCTGGGTTCGCGGGTTCGGCATGGTCCCGTTCGCGTGCGCCTCCAGTCAGCCGCCCTCGACCGCTATCTGTTGCCGGCGCCGAATCCGCGTCATGGGCGGGATGCCTTCGGATTTTCACTAGTTCTTCAACCGGTTCGCTCCGAATACGAGGGCGATTTGAAAAACCGGTCCAACCTCTGTGCGGACTTCGATAGCGATGTCCTGCTGATCGCGCATACCGAGCGGATCCTTCGCCATGTCAGCCAACGTATTAACCGCCTCCCGCTCGGCGGATCTTTGATTCGCCAGTTCTAGGCCTTCTTCGTCCGGATAAAGCGCGGCTCCGTCCCTGATGTCGAAAAAATAACGGATCACAGCTGTGCCTCCAGCCGCAATTCAACGCTCGCAACACTTCACTGTTCCTCGGTGCCTTAAGAGATCGCGGGTCTATGAGTCCTTCACGTTGGCGACCGTATCCGGTTTGGTCATGCGTATCAAAAATGAATATACCTCGCAGTTTCACGACCTGTACTGCTTAAACGTAGGTGCCCTCAGATCTCGCGCCCCATCGCGGGGTGGCTCCGGTTCTTCACCTTGATCCAGTGCTTCTGCCAGCCGTCGCGCCGTCGGTAACCCCCTGCACGACGGCAGTCTTGATGAAAGGCGCGTTGTGCACGGCCTTGGGCAGCTTGGCGATGTACTCGCATCGCGCAGCGTGACCAGCTTGCGCCCGGCTAACCTCGATCGGATCTTCGAAAGGCCAGCAACCTCACAGAGGTGCGTCCAAGAGTCACGCTAGACCCAATTACCACTTTTTCCCAAGGTGTCCTGCTAGTTTGATCTGGTCGGATGGCGGGCTTACGGACTGTCATTCGATGTTATGGCAATACTTAAGTCCTCGTGCCCCCGCCTTCGGACGCATTTCGTGCAGTTCTTCCCTAACTCGGAGGCGGGTTTCTTTTTCATTCCGATTGATGTCCCGCGGCGTCGACCTTCAGGAGCCGGACATAGGTCCCGCTCTCGTGCAGCTCGAGCCAACCGCGTTCGACCGCGTGTTTGATCCCGGCGCCAAACTCGGGCCCGTTGGCCTTAAGCGTAGAGAAACGGCGCGTTGATCTTCCCGAGATGGGATGTGGCCGTCCTGGACGGCTTCGATGCCGGCGGCAAGCTCGACGGGCTTGCCGGCAGCGGCTTCCGGGTTGGCGAAGGGACGTTCAGCAGGAAGCTTCGGGTGTGATCTCTCCTAATGACGAAACCGGTGTTATGCTCCCACCGGGGACCAATCTGATTGTCCGTGAGGTTTCAGCTGGGGCTTTTCCTGACAATCCCACGGCTGCGCTCTGGGTGCGGGCGGTACTTGCTAGTGCTCCATAATCGCCCCGGTCGGACATCCGATCTCGCGCATTTCGCCCAGGGTGATCTTTCGATGCCACATCCCGCGATCAAAGCGGCATTGCAAATATGGCGCAAATTATCGATTACTAGCGACGTGGAGCGCCTTCAAGCTACTGCCGGTCGTGGGTGAGAGAGGCCTTGGAGCCGCAAAACGCGGGCTCTAAGTCAACTTTAGCTTCAGAACTGAGTTTTTCACATCAATGCAAATTGCCATGACGCCTCGCTCTCTGATTTGGCCCTTGTTTGCTCTTGTAATGGGCTTCGCGCTCGGCGGAAGCGTCTTTTGGGGAGTCTATGGACCCAATACAACGGAAAAGCAGGCGAACCCCGTTTACGAACAGAAGTTCGCCGAAGCTGATCTCGAGAAAGGAGCCGTGCTCGGGGGAAAAAGGCCTGATCTGATCAGAGAAGCCACGCCGGAAGGAGACGAATATTGGCCGGCCATCTACGGCTATCGCCTCAAGGTAAGCGATACGCTATTGGTCGGCTTCACGTTCCTGCTGTTCCTGGCGACTGTGGCGTTATGGCTAGCCACGCGCGCCTTGGTCAAAAGTGCAGATCGGAACGCCGGATTGCAATTGCGGGCCTATGTCTCCGTCCAAAATTGCCGGACAGAAGAGTACGAAGTCGGCAAGCCGGTCTCTATCTCTGTCGTTGCCAAGAACAGTGGCCAGACGCCCTCGCATAGCACGACGTTTGTGGCAGCCCTCAAATATCGCCTCAAGAGCGACAAACGGCCCCTCACGCTCAAACAGTCTGGGCCCAGGTCGAGCTCCTCTCTCGGCAGCGGGGCTGTCGAGAGCATAAAACTGATTTCAACCGAGCCTCTGACACAGGAACAGGCGATGGCGATCGCCAAGGGTGACGCGCGGATTATCGTTCACGGTCAAATCCGGTATTTGACCGTCTTCGGAGATGAGGCCGAGACCTTGTTCGGATTCCATTTTGACGATGGCTGCGTCCGAAGGGGTGACAAGATCCTGCATGTCACCTCCGAGGGAAATTCTGCAACCTGAGCCGTGCGCGAGGGGCTTCGCGGCTGGCTCGGGGCGGCCGCGATCTATTGCGTTTCGTGGGTGTTGAAAACCCTCCCAACCAAGATCGGGCTGATGCCAAGTGAGGTCGGTCGGCGCGGGGCACTCACGTCCCTGTGACGCCCCGGACTGCGCGGGAGCGTATTGTTCAGGTGGTAGCGCTATTGATTCGAGTACATGGACATGTCGATCAGACAGCGTACTGGTAGCCCATTAGCGCCCGTCATTCTCGGCACCGCCTTCAGCGCCTAGCTTGCCGGCAGCCATTTCGAGTATCTTTAGCCGCCTGTGAAGCAGATGGCGCAGATCGCCGTCACAGCCGGCAGCACCGGCTTGCTAAGCCCCGGCAGTATCGCCCTGAGCGTGAACCCGATCACCTTCGCCGTCGCGGCGCCGAAGCCGCCGATCGTGCCGGTCGGCGATCAATACAGCCAAAGCTGAGGAGCGACGCGATGGAAGCCTATGGTGTTGTTCTTCACCCTGAAACCGGCGAGGCAATCGGATCGGTCAAGGATGGTAAGCTCATCGGCAAGAACGGCGAGACTTACCGCGTCGAGGGCGACGCAATCCTCTCTGCAACCGGCGAAGTGCTTGGTTATCTGTCCGCCTTTGTCGGCAAGGCTCATGCCTCGGCCGATCTCGCGAACAAGCTGTTCGGTCGCGTTCAGCCTTGAGATAACCGGAATCGTTAAAGGCTAGTGCGGCCGTTCGGCTTGCTTACCCGGGCTCACCTTCGAAACGGCGAAAATCGTACAACTGCTTGAACTTGCTGGCGCACCCGACACGATTCGAACGTGTGACCTTTGCCTTCGGAGGGCAACGCTCTATCCAGCTGAGCTACGGGTGCAGCGAGGCCCCATTTAGCTGATTGGCGCGGGGTCGGCAACCTCCGCTCGACGCCCTTGTCAGCTCCGGCTGGACCGGCGCGCTGCCAGGGCCGGAACCTCCCGAATCCCGCGATCGAGGCGGGCGAATTCGGCCAACATGGCTTCGGCGGAGATGACACGGTTGCGGCCGAGCCGTTTGGCGGCGTAGAGCGCCTGGTCGGCTGCTCCGAGCAATCGGTCCGGGCGGTCGTCGTGTTCGCCGGGGACGTGGCTTGCGACGCCGACGCTGAGCGTGACGTGGTCGCCGGCGCCCTCCGCGCCATGCGTGATCCGCAAGTCCATGACCGCGCAGCGGATCTGCTCGGCGAGGGTGCAGGCGGCCTCGCAATTCATCTCGGGGAGGATCATCGCGAACTCCTCGCCGCCATAGCGCGTCGCAAGGTCCAGCGGGCGCGCAGCGTGGCTGCGGACGACGTTGGCGACCGCGCGCAGGCATTCGTCGCCGGTCTGGTGGCCGTGCAGGTCGTTGAACAGCTTGAAATGGTCGACGTCGACGAACAGCAGCGAGAGCGGCAGCTGCGTCCGCTGCGCGCGCGACCATTCGGTCATCAGCATCTGGTCGAAGGAGCGGCGGTTGGAGAGCCCGGTCAGCCCATCCTTGCTGGCGAGCTCCTTGAGGGCCATCTCGGCGCGCTTCTGGTCGGTCAGGTCGCGCAAGGTCTCGACCACCGCGATCAGATTGCCGGCCTCGTCGTGGATCGGGCCAGCATCGATCGCAAGATAGAGCTGGTTGCCGAGCTTCGGCATCATGCACCAGTTCTCGGCGCCGAAGCCGAGCCCGTTGTGACCGCGCGCGGTGTATTCGGAATAAAGCTCCGGCAGCTGCTCGGGCAGGTCGAGCGCGACGAGATCGGCAAGACAATAGCGCTTCGTCTCGTAGAAGGCCTGCCAGTGCTTGCTCGTGCCCATCACTTCGGAGGCGGCAACCCCGGTCAGGCGCTCGCAGGCTCTGTTCCAGATCACGACGCGGCGCTTGGGGTCGATCACGAAGGTCGGGACCACCAGATGCTGCATCAGCCGCACGGCATAGGAATGCGCGACGTCTAACTGTTTGGGGCGGGCGGGCTTCGCCATCTTCAGGCCACCGCCTGCACTTGCGCGCTGCTCGGCCTGAACAGTTTTCGCACATCGTTCGCGGCCTTCGGCGCGCTGAACAGATAGCCCTGCATCTCCGTGCAGCCGAGGGCGCGCAGCATATCGCGCTGCGCCTCGGTCTCGACGCCTTCGGCGACGGTGGTCATGTTGCTGGCGCCGGCGATGTTGACCACGGCCTGAACGATGACGGGTGCGCCGCTGGTCTCAGCGATGTCGGCGACGAAGCAGCGGTCGATCTTGATCTTGTCGAACGGGAAGCGCTTCAGATAGCTCAGCGACGAATAGCCGGTGCCGAAATCGTCGAGCGCGATGCGCACGCCGATCGAGCGGAGCTGATGCAGGATCGAGAGCGCGGCCTCGTCGTCGCGGATCAGCACGGCCTCGGTGATCTCGAGCTCGAGGCGGCAGGGATCGAGACCGGACGCGGCGAGCGCGCCGGCAATCTTCAGAGCCAGTGTCTCGCACTTGAGCTGCACCGGCGAGACGTTGACCGCAAGCCGCACATGGCGGGGCCAGCTTGCGGCCTCGGCACAGGCCGTGCGCAGCACCCAGTCGCCGAGCTCGTTGATCAGGCCGGTGTCCTCAGCCACGGGAATGAACTCGGCCGGCGAGACCATGCCGCGTTCGGGGTGGCGCCAGCGGAGCAGCGCCTCGCAGCCGGAGACCTCGCCGGAGCGCAGATTGACCAGCGGCTGATAGTGAAGCTCGAAGCCGCCGTCGACCAGGGCCTGACGCAGGTCCTGCTCCATCGCAAGGCGTGCCTTGGCACACGCATCCATCGCCGGCACGAAGAAGCGATAGGTGCGGCGTCCCTCCGCCTTGGCGCCGTACATCGCGAGGTCGGCATTCTTGATCAGCTGGTCGAGATCGATGCCGTCCTGCGGCGCCAGCGCGATGCCGATCGAGGCATCGGTCGAGAGCTGATGGCCGAGACAATGGTAGGGCCGGCGGATCGCCTCGTGGATCCGCGTCACGAACGCGAGCACGTCGGCGGATGTCTCGATCCTGGTCTGGATCACCGCGAACTCGTCGCCGCCGAGCCGCGCGATCAGGTCGCCCGGCTTGAGACAGGCGCGGATGCGGGCCGCGACCGCCTTCAACAGCTCGTCGCCGACATGATGGCCGAGTGAATCGTTGATGCCCTTGAACTCGTCGACGTCGATGTAAAGCAGCGCGAACTGCTGGCCGCTCGCGACCTTCTCGAGCTCGCGCTCGATCTGCTCGCGGAACAGCACGCGGTTCGGCAGGTCGGTCAGCGCGTCGTAATGCGCCATATGCGCGATCTTCTCGTCGGCGCGGCGCCGCTCGGTCACGTCCTCGATGACGTTGATGATGTAGCGCGGCTCGCCGGCCTTGTCGCGAATGCCGATGCGCTTGGAGATGACATGGCGGCGGCCGCCGGTGCGCGTTTCCCAGGCCCGCTCGTCCACGAGCAGCTCGTCGGGCGATCGCAGCAGGCGGTCGTCGTCGCAAGTGACGGTCTTGGCGTCCCGCTCCGGAATAATGTCGAAGGCGGTCTTGCCGACGATCGACGCGCCGGATTCACCGAACACGTCATCGGCAATCCGGTTGACCAGCAGATATTGTCGCGTGCGCGCGTCCTTCACCGTGATCTGCGACGGGATGTGGTCGATGATCTCGCGCAGGAAAGTGTAGTTACGGTCGCGCTCCTGCTCGAGATTGCGTCGCTCGGTGATCTCCTCGATCGTGGCGACCCATCCGCCCTGTGCGAGCGGCGTATCGATGATCTGGAAGGCGCGCCCATCGGGCAGCTCCGTCACTTTTGTCGAGACCTTGCCCTCGGCGACGATCCGCATCACGCCGGCGCAGAATTCGATGACGTCGCCGTCGAATAGCCCCATCTCCTTGCAGTGGTACATTGCGTCTTGGATGTGGCAGCCGGGCTTGATGACGTCCGGGGACAGGCCGAACAGGTCGGTATAGCGCCGGTTGCAGGTGACGATGTGTCCGGTGGCGTCGTAGAGGACCAGGCCCTGCGACATGTTATTCAGCGCAGTGTCGAGCCGCAGTCGTTCCGACTCGATTCGCGCTTGCGCCTCGCGACTCTGGCGACTGATCTGGCGGATGATGAGATAGAGGATGAGTGCAATGATCGTCGCCACCAGCGTGGCCGCGATGATCATGAAACGGGTTTGCTCGCGCCAGTCCGCAAGCGCCGATTCCATCGTATTGGTCGCGATGATGATGATCGGGAAATGCACGAGCGGCGCACCGGCACCCAGCCGCCCCTGACCGTCGATCGGACTCTTCTCGATCCGCACCGTCTGCCGGCCACCCTTGGTCGCAATCTTCTGCAACAACGGTGCGTTGGCGTAACTTTTTCCGATCAGCTCATCGATGTGCGGGTAGCGTGCCAGCATCGCGCCGCGGCGGTCGAACAGCGAGATGGCTGCGCCCTTGCCGAGCGCAACGGAGGAGAAATATTTCTGATAGCTCTCAGGATCGATCCGGCGCAGCATGACGCCGAGGAATTCGCCCTGCGGGCTCGTCAGCCGGCGTGCCACCACCGTGGTCCACCTGCCGATGAGAAGGCTGCGCACGGTTTCCAGCAGCACCGGCTCGGATTGCGGATCGGATTTGAAGGTCTGGAAATAGGCCCGTGAGGAGATGTTGATCTTCGGCAACGGCTCGTGTCGCGACCAGTTGATGATGTTGCCGTCGGTGTCGTAGATCGCGATATCGCCGAGATAGTTCACGGCGCTGATCTTGTTCGTAAGCATGCGATGGGCTTCATCGCTCGACATGCGCTCGCGGAACATCTCGGGCGAGGAGATGTCTGGCAGGTTCATCTGCGCGATCAGATCGGCGGCGACAGTCTCGGCATCCTCGAACTGCTGATCGAAATGGCGAGTCAGCAAGAGCACCGTGTTTTCCAGCTCGCGCTCGTTGTTGACGAGGGCGCGTTCGCGGAAGTCGCCGATCGCCATGGTGGTGACGACGAAAATGCCGGCCACCAGCAGGGCGCCGCTCAGCGTCAGCCACAGCACGGGTCCGCGCCGTATGGCAGCGTTCCAGCCGCCCCTGGCGGCCGCGGATATTCTGCTCGTGATCGTGGACGACATCCGGCGCATTCCCCCTCCCTAGGGGAAGAGGCTTACTATGCACAGATGGCCCAAACCTTAGGAAAGCCGGTTACCCAAGCTTTAATCGGTTACCACAAGGCCATTAGGCCGGTCTGGCAAGCGATGAATCGTGCTGCGTCGTCTCAAGGTTGTGTATTGCACAGATGAAGGGGCGGGCGCCGCATCGTTAATGACGGCTTAACGCGTGAGGCGTCACGTCTTCTTGGCGCCGGCATTGCGCAGACGTCCGACCACGCCGGTCGGAAAGAAGTAGACGCTGGCAATGAAGAGCAGTCCGAGCCACAGCAGCCAGCGATCCGGGTGCAACAGGCCTGGCAGCAGCGGCAGGCCGGCGTCGGCTGCTGCCTTCGAGGCAACGCCCATCAACGATTGCAGATAGTTCTGCGCAAGGATGAAGATCGTCGCGCCGATGATCGCGCCGTAGATCGTGCCCATGCCGCCGATCACGACCATCAGGAGAATATCCAGCATGATCGAGAAGCTCAGCGAGGTGTCGGGGCCGGCGTAGCGTAGCCACAGAGCGTTGAGGATGCCGGCGCTGGCGGCAACCAGCGCAGCCAGGCAATTGGCATAGGTGAGGTGGAATACGGTGCGGTAGCCGAGTGCCTCGGCGCGAAACCGGTTCTCGCGGATCGCCTGGAGCACGCGGCCGAACGGAGAGTTCACGACTCGCAGCAGCGCGAGGATCATCAGGGCCGACGCAACGAAGACGAGATAGAAGGTCAGGGTCCGGCCGTTGAACTCGAAACCTGCAAGGCTCTTTGGGATCAGCACGGTGCCAGGCCGCAGTAGCTCCGGCAGTTGAAAGCTCCGCCCGTCCTCGCCGCCGGTCAGCCAGGAGAGCTGCGAGGCCAACACCTGGAAAGCGGAGGCGACCGCAAGCGTGATCATTGCAAAGAAGATCGCCGCGACCCTAAGCGAGAACAGCCCGATCGCAAGCGCCAGCAGCGCCGCAAGGGGCAGGCCGATGACGATGCCGGTTGCCACCGCACCCCAATTGGGCCCCATCGAATAGAGCGCGATCGCGATCGCGTAGCTACCGATGCCGTAGAACATGGTGTGGGCGAACGACACCGTGCCGGTGTAGCCGAGCAGGAGGTCATAGGAGGCGACCAGCGCAGCGAAGATGCAGATCTTGGCCGCCACGTTCATCGCCTTGGCGCCCGGAAACAAATAGGGCGTTGCCGCCAGCGCCAGGATGATGACGAGGAGAGTGAGGGTGAGAACGCGGCTCCGCGGCGGGTCGCCTGACAGGATCATCATCGGCTGGTCACCGCATAGAGGCCGCGCGGCCGCCACATCAGAACGGCGACCATCAGTAGGATGTTAGAGACGAGTGCGAGTTTCGGCACCAGGAAGCCGCCGTAATTTGCGACCATGGCGACCAGAAGTGCGCCGATGAAGCAGCCGCCGATCGAACCTAACCCGCCAATGATGACGACAATGAAGATCAGCACGGTGAGGTCGTCGCTCATGGAGGCGTGAACCTGCTCGCGATAGAGCGCCCACATCACGCCGCCGAGGCCGGCGAGGGCCGATCCCGTCATGAACACGCCGAGGAACAGGCGGCGGATACGATAGCCGAGCGCCTCCACCATCTCGCGGTTCTCGACGCCGGCGCGGATCAGGAGCCCGAGCTTGCTGCGGTTGAGCACGAGCTGGATCGCGATGAAGACGACGAGGCCGACCAGCATCGCAAGCAGGCGGTATTTCGCGATCGCGACGTCGCCGATGATGAAGGAGCCGCGTAGCGAGGTCGGCAGCGGCAGCGGGATGATCTGCGGGCCCCACACGGCATAAAGCGTCTGCTCGGCGACGATCAGGCCGCCGGTCGTCATCAAAATCTGCTTCAGGTGCTGGCCGTAGACGGGGAGGATCAGCACGCGTTCGACGACGAGGCCGAGCGCGCCGGACACCGCCATCGAGAGCAGCGCGGCCGGCGCAAGCACCGCAAGGTTTAGCCAGAGCGAATCCGCCTGCATCGCGGCCGCGAACGGCAGCAGGATCAGGGTCGCCACATAGGCGCCGACCGCGATGAAGGCGCCGTGGCCGAAATTGAGCACGTCCATCAGGCCGAACACCAGCGTGAGCCCCGAGGCCATGATGAAGATCATCATGCCCATGGCGAGGCTCGCGGCAGTCAGAGTGAGCCAGGAGCTGGTCGAGCCGACGAAGGGAATCACGGCGAGTGCGAGCGCAATCGGCAGCAGGATCGGCGCGATGTCGCGTTTCGGCTTCGGCAGCGGATCGGTTGCGGCAAGGTCGGTCATTGATGTGCCTCTAGGCTCAGGCCGAGCAGCCGCTCCTGGAGCGGCACGTCGGCGGCGAGCGCCGCCATCTCGCCGCGATGGACGATTTTGCCGTTGTCCATGACCAGCACGCTGTCGCCGAGCTCGCGGGCGGCAAAGAAGTTCTGTTCGACCAGGAGAATCGTCGCGCCCTTGCGCTTGATCTCCTTCAGGCACTCGATCAGCGCCATGACGATCGCGGGCGCCAGCCCCTTGGTCGGCTCGTCGATCAGCAAGAGCTTGCGCGGCTCGATGATGGCCCGCGCAATCGAGAGCATCTGCTTCTGCCCGCCGGAGAGACTGCCGGCGCGCGACAGCCAGAAGCGGCGCAGCGCCGGGAAGAAGCCAAAAATCCAATCGAGCTGGGCGTCGTCGAGCGGGCCGTCGCGCGCCGCCAGCACCAGGTTCTCCCTCACCGTGAGGTCGGAGAACACCGCCATGCTCTCCGGTACGTAGCCGACGCCGAGCCGGGCGATGTCGGGCGTGGCGCGGCCCTCGATGCGCGCGCCGGCGAGGCTGATCTCGCCGCTGGAGGCCTGCCACAGGCCCATGATGGTGCGCAGCGTCGTGGTCTTGCCGGCGCCGTTGCGCCCGAGCAGCATGGTGGTCTGCCCCTGAGGGACCACGAGGTCGATGCCCTGGAGGATGTGATAGCGGCCGATATGGGTGTGCACGCCGGACAGTGTCAGTAGGTCGGTCATGCTGCGCCCTCTGCAGCTTTCTTGGGTGCGACGCCGAGATAGGCTTCCTGCACGATGGGGGAAGCGATCACCTCGGCCGGCGGACCATCGGCAACGAGTTGTCCGTTGTGCAGCACGATGATGCGGTCGGCGAGCGAACGCACCACGTCCATCTTGTGCTCGACCAGGAGGATGATCTTGCTGCTGTCCTGCTTGAGCTGTGCGATGAGATTGAGAACGACGGGCACCTCGTCGATGCTCATGCCTGCGGTCGGCTCGTCGAACATGAACACTTTCGGCTCCAGCGCGATCATCAGCGCGACCTCGAGCTTGCGCTGGTCGCCGTGCGACAGTGCGGTCGCGGCGACGCCGCGGCGGCCGCCGAGCGCGACCTGATCGAGGATGCCGTCCGCGCGCGTGATCAGGTCACGCCGCACCATCCAGGGCCGCAGCATCTCGTAATGCGTGCCGTTCGCCGCCTGCACGGCGAGGCGGACATTCTCTTCCACCGTCAGGTTCGGAAACAGGTTTGTGAGCTGGAACGCGCGGCCGAGGCCGGCGCGGGTGCGCAGCGGCGCGGAATGCTCGGTGATGTCGGTACCGTCGAACAAAATGCTGCCGCTCGTCGCGCGCAACTGGCCCGAGATCAGGTTGAAATAGGTGGTCTTGCCGGCGCCGTTCGGTCCGACGATGGCGGTGAGCTCGCCCGGGCGGAAGCTACAGGTGACGTTGTTGACCGCGACATGGCCGCCGAAGCGGATGGTGAGGTCGCGGGTTTCAAGGGTCAGCGTCATTGGCAGTCTGGCGAATGATGAGATGAGGATCTAACCGCGGATCATACTGCGCACCCTCCCCCGCTTGCGGGGGAGGCATAGGCGGCCTGCGGCCGCCGTTCTAGAAAAGGACGCCGATGCGGAGCGTCGGCTACGGGAGAGGGTGTCTCCGCAGGCGAGAACCCCCAAGAGGAAAGAGCCCCCACCCGGCCTCCCCCGCAAGCGGGGGAGGTGAAGAAAGAAGCTCAGCGCTTGTTGCGGATCGGAACGTTCATGTCCTCGATCTTCAGCTCGCGCACCGGCTCGAGGATGGCCCAGGCAACGTTCGGATCGACCTTGACCTTGAAGTGATACATGCTCTGGAGCGCCTGATGGTCTTCTTTGCGGAACACCATCTTGCCCTTCGGCGTGTCGAATTCCATGCCTTCCATCGCCGTGATCAGCTTCTCGGTGTCGGTCGACTTCGCCTTGGTGACGGCGGCGACGACGGACATCGCAGCGGCAAAGCCACCCGCGGTGAAGAAGTCCGGCGGCGCGTTGAAGCGCTTCTGGTGCTCGGCCACCAGCCAGTCGTTCACCGGGTTCTTCGGGATGTCATAGTAGTAATAGGTCGCGCCTTCCATGCCCGGCAGCGCCTTGTATGCCGCGAGCGCCGGCAGGATGTTGCCGCCGGTCGAGAGCTCGATGCCGTAGCGTTTCGGATCCATGTCCTGGAGCTTGGCCAGCGGATTGCCGGCGCCCGCCCAGATCACCCAGATCACCTTGCGGCCCGGCTTGTCCTTTAGCGCGTCGAACAGACGCTGGCCGACCGCGGTGAAGTCGGTGGTCGAGGTCGGGGCATATTCTTCGGCAGCTAACGTCGCGCCGGTCTTGGCCAGCGCCTCCTTGAAGGCGGCGACGCCGTCGCGGCCGAAGGCATAGTCCTGAGCCAGCGTCGCAACGGTGACGCCCTGCTTGCCGATCGCGACCGCGTTGGAGATCGCGTCCTGCGAGGAGTTGCGCGCGGTGCGGAAGATGTAGCGATTCCACTTCTCGCCGGTAATCTGGTCCGCGACGGCAGGCTCGACGATCAGAATCTTCTTGTTCTCTTCGGCAACGGGCAGGATCGCCAGCGCCGCGGCCGACGACGTCGTGCCGATCGCGATATCGACCTTGTCGTCCTGATAGGCTTCGGCGAGCGCGGCCTTGGCAAGGTCCGGCTTGCCCTGGTCGTCCTTGGTGATGATGACGATCTTGCGACCGTCGAGCGTCATGGTGCCCTTGGTGGCGTATTCAAAACCCATTTGCAGGCCGGTCTCGGTCTGCTTGGCATAGGCCTCCAGCGGACCGGTCTTGCCGTAGATCAGCGCGATCTTCAGGTCATCTGCGCGCGCGGCGGTGGCTGCGGCGAGGCCAAAAATCGTTGTTGCTATGGTTGTTGTTATTATGACTGGTAAACGCAAGATGGTCCCTCCTGATTGATTTTGTTGGGCAACAGCGATTTGCACAGCGCGGCGAACATTGCAATTCAACCTTCCGCCTGAAATCGCGCATGCAAGGCCTGCATCATTTTTGAGCCTGCCGCGCGCCGCGTGACGCGCCGTCATCGCGTCCGTCCGTCCCTTCGATCTGCCGCCAGTCCGACTGCGCTTCGGCTGCGCTCTCGAAGATGTGCGGTGCTACGCCGCGCTTCTCCAAGGCCTCGCCGAGCTTGATGCGCAGGAACCCTGAAGTCGTATAGCGCGACACGCCGGAATAGAAGCGGTCGACGAGGCTGCGGACCATGGCCGAGTAGTCGTCCATCAGCTCGGGGAGGATCGAGAAGTTGTCGTAGTTGACGATGGCGTAGACCCGGCGGCCGAGCGGGGCGAGCCTGGCCTCGACGATCCGCGCGATGGCGTCGATATCGGCCTTGCTGCGCAGGGGATAGCGTTCCAGGTTGACGAAGAACAGGTTCTGCTGCTCGTCCAGCGTGAAGCGCTGGTCGAGCGGGATCGTCAGAAGCCGTTCGCGCAGCTCCATCAGATCGTCGCGGAAAATGCGCGCGTCCATCGGGGCGGGGTCGCGCGGGATCAGCGGCTTGAAGTCCATCAGGCGCAGGATGTCGCGCTCGATATCGATGCCGGGGGCGACCTCGACGAGCTCGAGGCCGTCGGGTCGTAAGCTGAAGACGCAGCGCTCGGTGACATAGAGCACGCGCTGCCCACGCGCCGCCGACACGACGCCGCTGAAGGTGACGTGCTCGACATGGTCCACGAACTTGCGCGACTTCGCTTCCTGGACGATCGACAGCCTGCCGTCGCTGACCGCAATGGCCTGCTTGCCCGCGCCGAAGGTGCCGACGAACACGACCTCCTTGGCGTTCTGGCTGATGTTGATGAAGCCGCCGGCGCCGGCAAGCTTCGGTCCGAACTTGCTGACATTGAGATTGCCGGCACGATCGACCTGGGCAAGGCCGAGGAAAGCCGCATCGAGCCCGCCGCCGTCGTAGAAATCGAACTGGTAGGGCTGGTCGATCACGGCCTGCGTGTTGATCGCCGCGCCAAAGTCGATTCCGCTGGCGGGGATGCCGCCGATCACGCCGGGCTCGGCCGTCAGCGTGATGAGATCGATGATCCGCTCCTCGTTGGCAATCGAGGCGATTCCCTCGGGCATGCCGATGCCGAGATTGACGACGCTGTTGGCCTTCAATTCGAAGGCGGCGCGGCGGGCGATGATCTTGCGCTCGTTCATTGGCATTGCGGGGAGCGACGTGGCACGCACCCTGATCTCGCCCGAGAAGGCCGGGTTATATTGCGTGCCAAAAGTCTGCCAATGGTGCTCGGGCTTTGCCACCACGACGCAGTCGACGAGGATGCCGGGGATCTTGACCTGGCGCGGATTGAGGCTGCCGCTTTCGGCGACCCGCTCGACCTGGGCGATGACGATGCCGCCGGAATTATGCGCGGCCATAGCGATGGCGAGCGCTTCAAGCGTCAGCGCCTCCTTCTCCATGGTCAGGTTGCCGTCGGGATCGCCGGTGGTGGCGCGAATGATCCCGACATGGATCGGAAACGTCCTGTACAGCAGGCACTCCTCGCCGCCGATCTTGATCAGCTCCACCATGTCCTCGGTGGTGCGCGCGTTCAGCTTGCCGCCGCCGTTGCGGGGGTCGACGAAGGTGCCCATGCCGACGCGGGTGATGTGGCCGGGACGGTGCGCGGCGATGTCGCGGAACAGATGCGTGATGACGCCCTGTGGCAGGTTGTAGGCCTCGATCTGGCCCGCGATTGCGAGCTGCTGCAATTTGGGGGCAAGTCCCCAATGCCCGCCGATCACGCGGCGGACCAGGCCCTCATGCGCGAAATGGTTGAGGCCGCGATGCTTGCCGTCGCCCTGGCCCGCCGCATAGACCAGCGTCAGATTCTGCGGTTTGCCTTGCGTATAGGGCGCATCGCCCTCGTTGGAGAGATAGAGCTCCTCCAGCGCAATCGCAATCTCCTCGGCAAAGCCGATGCCGACGAAGCCGCCGGTGGCGACCGTGTCGCCGTCGCGGATCAGCATGACGGCTTCCGCCGCCGTGACGATCTTGCCCTTCTCGGAATTGCGTAGGTAAGGCAGAGCTGGGTGCTGGCTCACGGCGTTTCTCCCGATCCCTGGACCGCATGCCGTTATTGTTGCTCTAAAGCATGATCCGGAGAAGTGTGAAGCGGTTTTCCGGAAAGATCATGCTCAAACAACAACCTAAAGCGCGATGACGATTCTACCTAATCTCATCGCGCTTTGGTCGATCTTATCGCGGGGAGCGACCCTCGAACAGGCCGCTCCCTGCGGCGCTAGACGAGGCTCAGGCCGCCCAGGCCTGAGCTGTTTTGCGTGTTTCGGTGGCGAAGTAGACCGACACAATGGTGATGATCGCGAGCACGATCATGTACAGTGAGATCGGCCAGGTTGCCGGCGCATAGGCCGTCATCAGACCGGTCGCGATCAGCGGCGACAGCGCACCGGCGAAGATCGAGGCGAGATTGTAGCCGAGCGAGACGCCGCTATAGCGCACCTTGGTGCCGAACAGCTCCGACAGGAAGCTCGCCTGCGGGCCGTACATCGCCGCATGTCCGACGGCGAGACCCAGCACGATCGCGATCCAGGCGGCTTGCGGATTCTTGGTCGACAGCAGCATGAACAGCGGGAACGACATCAGCGCGGAAAAGACCGCGCCGAAGATGTAAACCGGCCGCCGCCCGACGCGGTCGGAGAGCGCGCCGAACGCAGGGATCGTGAACGTCTCGATCGCGGCCGCGATCAGAACGCCGTTCAGCATGTCCTGCTTGTTCATGCCGAGCGATTGCGTCGCATAGGCGAGCACGAAGGTTGCATAGATGTAGAAGAAGCCGTTCTCGGCGAAGCGCGCGCCCATCGCGAGCAGAATGTTCTTCGGATACATCCGGATCGCCTCGAGGATCGGCATCTTCACTTCCTGCTTGGTGTCCTTGACCTTCTGGAACTCCGGCGATTCCGCGATGGTGAAGCGGATCCATAGGCCGACCAGCACCAGCGCGATCGAGAACAGAAACGGGATGCGCCAGCCCCAGGCATAGAGCTGCGCGTCGGTCAGCATCGACGAGACGACCGAGAACACCAGCGTGCCGAGCACCAGGCCAAGCGGCGCCCCGAGCTGCGGCCAGCTCCCGTAAAAGCCCTTCTTGTCCTCGGGCGCGTGCTCGACCGCCATCAGCACGGCGCCGCCCCATTCGCCGCCTAAGCCAAAGCCCTGGATCAGGCGGCAGGCGACGAGCAGGATCGCGGCCCAGATGCCGGCGGTCTCATAGGTCGGCAGGAAGCCGATTGCCGCGGTCGCAGCGCCCATGATCAGAAGCGTCAGATAGAGCATGGTCTTGCGGCCGATCTTGTCGCCGTAGTGGCCGAACACGACGCCGCCGAGCGGGCGCGCGATGAAGCCGAGCGCATAGGTCGCAAACGCCAGCAGCGTGCCCATCATGGGGTCGAAGGTCGGAAAGAACAGCTTGTTGAAGATCAGCGCGGCGGCGGTGCCGTAGAGGAAGAAATCGTACCATTCGATCGCCGTGCCGATCAGGCTCGCAGTGGCGACGGTGACGTGCGATGGCTGCTTTGCCTGAAGCTGATTGACTGTGATCGCTCCACTCATCTTGGGTTCTCCCTGTTTTTGCCAAGCGCGCACTTGCAACATGCGTCTTTGTGCAGAGCGAAAAGCAAGCTCCGCGCCAGATGCGGCGGTTGTGGGCAAAGTGGCTGAAAACCCGGCAATTCGCGCATCGGCGACGGGAAGGGAGCGCGGTGCGCAGTGTCCGGAGTCTGAGACTCCGGACACTTTCAGTCTCGAAACTCAGACGGAAGCCGGTCCCGAGGCGAGGCCGAACTTGGCGAGCTTCTTGTAGAAGGTCGCGCGCGAGATCTGGAGCATCTTTGCGGCTTCCGAGATCTGGCCGTTGCTGGCGGCGAGCGCCTGCTCGAGCGTGTGCTTCTCGAACTCGGCTTCCGCTTCGGCATAGGGGACGATGGTGCCGCCCGTGCGGACCTGCGCCACAGGTCTGGTGTCCCCGACGGGCAGGATGCGGGCAAAATCCTCGCCGGTCAGCCGTCCCGAGTCGCTCAGGATCAGCGCGCGCTCCAGAATATTGCGGAGCTCGCGGACGTTGCCGGGCCAGTCGTAGCGGGCAAGCGCGGCGAGCGCGCTCGGTGTGATCTTCGCGTTGACGTAGTCGCCGGTCGCACTGATGTCCTCGAGCAGTCGCGCGCAGATGTCAGGAAGATCGCCGAGACAGTCGCGCAAGGGCGGCAGGCCGATCGAGAGCACGTTGAGCCGGTAATAGAGATCGGCGCGGAACGCGCCGTCGCTGACACGCTTGTGCAGATCCACATTGGTCGCGGCGACCACGCGCACGTCGATCTTGGTGACCTTGTCGGAGCCGAGCGGCTCGATCTCGCGCTCCTGCAGCACGCGGAGCAGCTTGGCCTGGAGCTGCAGCGGCATCTCGCCGATCTCGTCGAGGAACAGCGTGCCGCCATCGGCGATGCGGAATTTTCCCTCGCGGCCCTTGCGGTCGGCCCCGGTATAGGCGCCCGGCACTGTCCCGAAGAATTCCGACTCGATCAGCGTGTCGGGAATGGCGGCGACGTTGACGCTGACGAACGGCTTTTCGGCGCGGGAGGAGGCGTTGTGGATGGCCTGCGCCAGCATCTCCTTGCCCGTCCCGGTCTCGCCGGTCAGCAGCACGGTGACGTTCTGCCGCGCGGCGCGCGCCGCCAGCTCCTTGGCCTGTGCGATGCCTGGCGTCGCGCCGACGTAATCGGCAAAAGTGAAGCGTGCGGCGCGGACATGCGACAATTGCCGCCGCGCCAGTCGCAGATCGCTCTCGAGCTGAGTGACACGCGCGAGCAGCGGCTTCAGGCCCTCGAGGCGGTCATAGAGCACGAAGCCGATGGCGCCGATGATGTTGCCGCGCTCGTCCTCGATCGGCATGCGGGTGACGACGAGCTGCTCGCCGCCGAGCTCCATGATGTCGAGGATGATCGGCTCGCCGGTCTCCACCACCCGCCGCATCAGGCTGTTGGGAATGATCTCCTCGATCGGACGTCCGAGCGCCTCGGACTCGTGCGAAAGGCCGATCGCGGTGACGTATTTCTCGTTGACATAGACCACGCGCCCGCTGCGATCGATCGCAATGGCACCCTCGCAGAGATGCTCCAGCCGCTCGAACAGCGTCTCCATGGCGCGGGCGCGAATATAGGCGGAATCGCTGACGACGGAGGCGGACATGGCGTACCTCGGTGGCTGCCAAGCGAGGCAAGCCCGGACGTTCGCCTGCTTCTTAGCAAAAGGCCAGCAATTTCAAAGGGCGAAAACTCGTCCAGCACGTCGTCCTGGACAAGCGCAGCGAAGCGGAGCGCAAATCCAGGACCTCCGCGCGAGCGCTCTGCGCTCGTCGCGATTACCACAGGAAGTGGTTTGGCGAAGACTCGTGGTTACCAGCTCGCGCCACGACTCCTTCCTGGGGTTGTGGGTCCCGGCCTTCGCCGGGACGACACTGAGAATGTTGCACCAGCGCCGACCCTATCGCCGGTATCCGCTCGCGCGCGAATAGCCCTGGCGGTTCTGCTGCGCCGGGCGGCTTGCGGTGCTGACGCGCGCTTCGCTGGCCGCGGGCGTTGCGAGCTTCAGCTCCTCCAGGAAGATCGGCCGGGCGAAGTAATAGCCCTGCGCATAGCGGATCTTGGTCGCGGCCTGGAGATAGGCCAGCTCCTCATAGGATTCGAGGCCTTCCGCGATGACTGTCATGCCCAGCGCCTCGCTCAAGGATTCGATCGCGCGCAAGATGCCCTGGCTGCGCGGGCGCTTATGGATGTCGGTGATGAAGGAGCGGTCGATCTTGAGCTCGTCGGCCGTGATGTCGGCGAGAGCCGAAAGCGAGGAGTAGCCGATGCCAAAATCGTCGATGGAGATGCCGACGCCAAGCTTGCGGAACATCGGCAGGATCTCGGACTGAAAAAGATTCGTGGCGACGAAGGCGTCCTCCGTCACTTCGATCATGAAGCGTTTCGGAAAGCCGGTCTCGTCCAGCGCCCGCGCAAAAGAGCGCATGAATTCGGGATTGCCCGCCTGCTTGGCGGCGATGTTGATGCTGATGCTGGCTTCCGCGCCAAAGGTGTCGTTGATCAGGTCGATCGACCGCACGATCTCGGCCAGCACGAGATGGGTGAGCTCGTCGATCAGCCCGAGCTCGACCGCGAGGTTGATGAACGAGCCCGGTGCCTGGATCACGCCCTCGTCGTCGCGCAGGCGCACCAAGGCCTCGATGCCCTTCACCGCCTGCGTGCGGATGTCGACCTTGGATTGGAAAGCGCAGCAGAAACGCTTCTCGAGAATGGCGAGCCGCAGCGACTGCTCGATCTTCATGCGCGCGAGCGCCTCGCGCTCCATGCCGGAATCGAAGAACGCGGCGGAGCCCTTGCCGTCGTTCTTGATGCGGTACATCGCGATGTCGGCATTTTGACGCAGCACCTCGAAGGAGCGGCCGTGATCGGGATAGAGGCTGACGCCGACCGAGGTGGAGGCGAAGATCTCGGAAGAGTCGATGAAGAAGGGCGCGGTGAGGCGTTTCAGCGTCGCCTGGATAAATTCGGCGACCTCCTCCTCGCTCTTGATCGGCGAGAGCAGCAGCAGGAATTCGTCGCCCGAGATCCGCGACAGCATGTCGGTTTCGCGCAAGTCGCGGCCGAGCCGCTTCGATAGCTCAACCAGCAGCGCATCGCCGACCGAATGACCGTAATAGTCGTTGATGTGCTTGAAATTATCGATGTCGAGAAAGGCGAGTGCGAAACGTTCGCCGCTGTGCTCGCGCGCCAAAATGCCGTTGGCGCGGTGCTCGATCACGCGCCGGGAGGGCAGGCCGGTGAGCTCGTCGAAATAGGCCGAGCGAAACAGCTGGTCCTCGAAATTCTTCTGCTCGGTGATGTCGGAGGAGGTGGAGATGAGGAGATCGCGGCCGGCAAGGCGGACCGGACGATGGGTGGTGAGCAGGACCTGGCGCGCGGTGCCATCATGGACGGATTCCTCGGCCACCACCGGCTGGCCGCCCCGCATCGCCTGCTGGCAGGCCTGGCGGCGCTGCGCCAGGTCCGGTGTGGGCCGGTTGCCATCCATGCCGAGATGGCGGGCGGCGGCATCGTTAACCAGAATGAGGTCGCCGCGCGCGTCCTGCACGGTCACGCCGGCAGGCAGCATTCTAACGATTTCCTTGAGAAATCCGAGCTCGGCATCAGTCGCGCCGCAGTATTTGCTGTCGTCCATAGAATTCATGAATCTTGTTGTTCGGGCGCGGCTTTGTAATGGCGCGATCTTGCCGAAGTCCCTCTTAGTTTTGGTTAAGGGATACGCAGAAATACAGGCGTGGTTTCCACAACCTGTTCGCGCCGGCACGCGCGGCACCCATCGTCATTAACAGAGTATCAACGGCACCTGCGAAACCGCGAGGAATGCGCGCGGACTGCTTTGGCTTTGCCGCCAAAGTGTCAGGATTTGGGAATGCGACATTGCATGATGCAATGAACGCCGCTCTTCAGGTATGAGATCTCGGTCTTGCCGTCGAAGGCGATTAGCGCCGATTTCAACAATTTGGTGCCGAAGCCCGGTGCCGAGACCTTGTCGACGCTGGGTCCTTCCGTTTCGTCCCACGTGATGGTGAGACGATCGTCGGAGACGGTCCAGGACACCTGCAACAGGCCGCGTGGTGCAGAAAACGCACCATATTTGCTCGCATTGGTGGCGAGCTCGTGAAACATCAGTGACAGCGTGACCGCAAGCTTTGCCGGCAGGAACAGCCGCTCGCCGTTCAGCGAGAAGCGGACATGGCCGTAAGGGCCGAGCTCGGAAATCAGGAGGTCGCGTATGTCGCAGCCGGAATTGTCGACGCGCGCGATCAGATCGTCAGTTGCCGCCAGCGACCGCAGCCGCGGATCGACGCGGGCCCAGACCTGCGGCTGGTCATGCAGCACCTGATGCAGCACCGCGTGCACGGTCGAGAGCTTGTTCTTCAGCCGGTGCTGCAATTCGTCGACCAGGAGCTTGCGATAATCCTCTTCCTCGATAAGGCGCTTGGAGATCCGCCGCTGCTCGATGAGCAGTGAGCGGTAGTGCTCGACGCCCCAGATCGTGAGCGCGGTGACGGCCCAGTACAGCACGAGCAGGACGAAGCGCGCGGTGTCGGCATGGGCATCGCCGAAATTCAGGCTGACGCCAAGCACGCCGCCGATCAGCGCGGTGATGACGCCGATGCGCAGGCCCCCGAATGCGGCGGCAAAGAACACGGCCGGAAAATACGGCGTGAAGAAGATGTCCGGCCGCACCTGGGCGAGGCCCCAGCGCACCAGCGTCGCGAGCACGAGACAGATCGTCGCAAAGCCGACGCTGAGCGCCAGCGAAGGCGGCGAGATGCCGAGCCAGCCTTTCCGGAATTCGTCGACCAGTTTCATCATCTGCCGTTCAACCGCAAAGCGAACTCGGAAGGCGGGCTGCAAATGAAGGCGCTGCACAGGCCGCCTGCGCAAGCATAGCTTGCCCCGGCATTGGCAGGCGGGACTATTGGCCCTTGGAACGACGACACCGCGCAGTGCCGGTCGATTGGCCTTGAAGCATTCGAAGACAGGAACATCCCATGGGCAGGCTGGAGCGACCAGCAGAAGTCTTTGTCGCTGAAGGTGCCAAAATTGTGATCGCGAGGTGGCGTATACCGGAAGGCGAGGCAGGGCGGGATTCGTAGGGTGGGCAAAGACGCGCTCTTCGCGCGTCGTGCCCACCATCTCTCCACGATTGCGACAGACGTGGTGGGCACGCTTCGCTTTGCCCACCCTACGATCTCGACGATGTCACACCGCCTTCACCACAACCCGCAATCCGTCGCGCGGCTTCGGGATCGGCCACATCTGCCAGTCCGGCTTGTAGCCCGGCTCCAGCGATACCTCGAGATTCTGCAAGAAGTGCCGCGCAAAGCATTTCGCCTGCATGTAGGCGAAGTGCAGGCCGAGGCACATATGCGCGCCGCCGCCAAAGGGTATCCAGGCGAAGCGGTGACGGTTGCGCTGCGCCTCCTCGGTGAAGCGTAAGGGATCGAAATGATCCGGCTCCGGCCAGATGTCCTTCATGTGATGGGTATAGAGCGGATTGACGCCGACCGCCGTGCCGGCCGGAATCGTAAACCCCTTGAACGTGAAGTCGCGCATCGCGCGGCGCGGCATCGACGGCACCGGCGGCTTGATCCGCAGCGCCTCCTTGAACGCCATCTCCGACAGCGGCATCTTTTCGAGATCGTCGAAGCTCGTCGGCGCGCCAGCCGACAGTTTTAGCGCCGTAACCTCGTCGCGCAGCCTGCTTTGCCATTCCGGATGCGCCGCGAGCTCGCCGATGAAGGACGTCAGTGACGAGGTCAGCGTGTCATGCGCGGCCATCATCAGGAAGCTCATATGGTCGATGATGTCCTGCTCGGAGAGCAGCGCGCCATCCTCATGGGTGGCGTGGCAGAGCTGCGAGAACAGGTCCTCGCCGCCTTGCCTGGCGCGGCGCAGCGGAATCTGCTCCCTGAAAAAGGCGACGATCCGCTTGCGCCCGTTCACGCCGCGCGCCATCTGCGTGCCCGGCAGGGGGCGGCGGATCGGGGTGACGGCGGCCGCCACCATGTCGACGAAGGCGCGGTTGATTTCGTCGACCTCCGGCCCGATATCGGCGCCGAGGAACGACGTCGCGGCGAGATCGAGCGTGAGCTGCTTCATCGCCGGATAGATCTGCATCACGCCCGGCTTCGTCTTCCACTGCGCCACTCGCGCCGCGATGCCCTTGTCGAGATCGCTGAGATAGGACTTCATCGGCCCGGACTTGAAGGCGACCGACAGCGCCTTGCGGTGCAGGCGGTGCTCGTCGAAATCGAGCAGCATCAGGCCGCGTGGAAACAACAGGCCGAGCACCTTGTTCCAGCCATGGGTCGAGGAGAACAGCTTTTGCTGGTCGAACAGCACGAGCTCGTTTGCTTCGGGCCCGAGCAGCACGACATTGGTCTCGCCGAAAATGTGGGTGCGATAGACCGGCCCATATTTCGCCCCGGCCGCCTCGATGTGCCCCTTGGGGTCGGCCAGCACCTGGAGCGTCTTGCCGATGATCGGCCAGCCCTCGTCACCCGGAATGTGCTTGAGCTCGTTGCGCCTGGGGGCGGTCCAGCTGATCGCGGGCGAGGCCACACTCTGCATCGACATGGCGTTGGCTCCGGTTGTTGACCGAACGGGATCGTGCGACCACGCGGCCGGCTACGCAGTCAGCATAGCACAGTTGGGGCGGAACCGATGTGACGGCGTTCGCAAGCGAATGCCGCGGACCCTAGGCCTGCCTTTTCGCCGCCTCCTTCTGCAAATCCGGCGCGTTGACGGCGGGGATCGCGACGCGGCCGGGGCCGGTCTGCTTCAGGGCCTCGGCGGCCTTCTCGTTCTCCATGATCTTGGCCATCACCGCCTGGCCCGCGCGCTCGAAGATCGCACGGTTCTCGATCACGAATTTTTGCGACCTGCGAAGTCCGTCGATGTAGCCGTTGATCTCGGGCACCACATAGCGCGCGACCATGTCCCAGCTCCGGCGCGTGGCTTCCGGATTGGCCCAGTCGTGCACGAAGCCGATGATGGCGCCGACGCCGCCGGACACCTCCATCACGTTCTTGATGGTATTCACGAGATCATAGGGCGTGCCGATGGTGGAGGCCGCGCCGTCGACGAAGGCGGTCTTGTCCACGGCCTCGTCCGGCGAGGAGAACGCGGTCAGGCCCGGCCGTTGCAGCGTGCCGACATTATATTCGTTGTGCCAGCGCATCAGCCCGGCGCCGGCCTCGCGGCGGGCCTGCTCGCGGGTTTCGGCGATGTGCCAGGTGAGCAGCACGCGCCAGTCGGCGCGATCGACCTTGGTGCCGTGCTTTTTCGCGGCATCCTCGGCGAATTCCCATTGCTGACGCAGCGACATCAGGCCCTGCGTCGTCATCGAGCCAAGCGAGATGATGCCGATGCCATATTTGCCGGCGAGCGTCATGCCGGAGGGTGAGATCTGCGAGGCCACCACGAACGGCATCTCCTCCTGGAGCGGCAGGAGCTGGAGCGCGGCGTCGTTCATCGTGAACCAATCACTCTTGGCAGTGACGCGCTCGCCATTGAAGAGGCGGCGGATAATGGCGATCGCCTCGTCCTGACGGTCGCGCTGCGTCATCGGGTCGATGCCGAGCGTATGTGCGTCGGATGCGAGCGCGCCGGGGCCGGAGCCGAAGATCGCGCGTCCGCCGGTCATGTGGTCGAGCTGCACCATGCGCTGGGCGACGTTGAACGGATGGTGATAGGGCAGCGAGACGACGCCGGTGCCGAGCCTGATGCGTTTGCTGCGCTCGCCGGCCGCTGCCAGGAACATCTCTGGCGACGCAATCATCTCCCAACCGGAGGAATGATGCTCGCCGCACCAGAACTCGTCATAGCCGAGCGCGTCGAGTTGCTCGACGAGGTCGAGATCGCGCCGGAACTGGAGCATCGGATGCTCCCCGATCGGGTGATGCGGGGCAAGAAAGGCTCCGAATTTCAGGCGCGCCATGGCGTTCTCTCCGGCTGAATTTTCTGTTTGTTTGGTCCGCGAAGCTACGTGCTCGCGCATGCGAAGGCAATCGCGCCGTCTCCCGCGCGGCGGAATGCAGCTATGTGCGGGGATGAGAGCGACCGTGCTTCTTTTCTCTCTTGCCGCAGGCGGAAGGAAGAGTGCGCGAATCCTACCTCGGAGGTAATCGCTCCGCTGCATCCAATCTGAAAGCATCCGGCCAGAGAAATTCGAAACGGGCGCGTGCCAATGCATCGGATCGTCGCAAAGCCGCTGGATTCAAGTCGCCGCTGGTGGGTGTTGGCGATCGTGGTGGCCGCGCAGTTCATGTTCGGCGTCGACGCCTTCGTGGTCAACGTCGCGATCCCGACCATCGCGGTCGACCTGCATGCGACGCCGGCGCAGATCGAATCCGTGGTTGCGATCTACCTGATCGCCTATGCGACGCTGGTGGTCACGGGCGGTCGGCTCGGCGACATCCATGGCACGAAGAACGTGTTTCTGGCCGGTGTTGCCGGCTTCACGCTGACCTCGCTGTGGTGCGGGCTTGCGCAATCCGCTTCCGAGCTGATCATCGCGCGGCTGGCGCAAGGCGCAACCGCGGCACTGATGGTGCCGCAAGTATTGGCGACGTTGCATCTTCTATTTACTGACGGGTCGCGCCACCGCGCGTTTGGCATCTATGGCATCGTGCTGGGGCTCGCCGGTGCCGCCGGCTTCCTGCTCGGCGGCCTGCTCTTGACGATCGACCTTGCGCATGCCGGCTGGCGCTCGGTGTTCTTCGTCAACGTGCCGTTCGGCCTCCTCATCATCGCCGCCGCGATGCGCATCATGCCACAGGCCACGCGACGAGTCGGCACGCGGCTCGACGTCGCCGGCAGTCTTGTCTTGTTCGCAGGCTTGTTGTGCCTGATCGGGCCGCTGCTGTTCGGCCACGATGCTGGCTGGGCGCCGTGGCTCTGGGGCGTGGTGGCCATTGGAGTCGCTATGCTCGCGTTCTTCCTGCGCCTGGAGCACGCCGTGGCGCGGCGCGGCGGCATGCCGCTGATCGATCTCACGCTGTTGTCGGACTCTGCTTTCCTGCGCGGACTTGGCGCCGCGTTCTTTTTCTTTCTCGCCAATCTGTCCTTCTACCTGATCATGACGCTGTTCATGCAAAAGGGGTTGAAGATTCCGCCGCTCGCGGCCGGCAGCGCCTTCATTCCGCTCGCGTTCGCCTTCGTCGTGGCGTCGCGCCACAGCGGCGTGCGGGCGCGGCATCGTGGCACCAAGGTGCTGATCGAGGGCTGCGCGCTTCAGACCGCGGGTCTCGCGGCGCTCGCGCTTCTTGCCTTCTCTGTCGATGCGCCGACGCCGGTCATGCTTGCGCTCACCATGATCATCTTCGGCTATGGCCAGGGTCTCGTGATGGCGCCGCTCTCGGGTGCCGTGCTCTCGACGGTGAAGCCTGTCGCGGCAGGCTCGGCATCCGGCATGTACGGCACAACCATTCAGATCGGGAATGCAGCCGGTGTCGCCGCAATCGGTGCGGTATTCTTTGCTGTCGAATCGTTGCACTCATCGCGTGCAGGTTTTTTTGTCGCGATCGCCCTGTTTGCGACGTTAATCATGATCTGCGTCGCATTTCTGACATGGATGCGCCGCGCGCCCGCATGAACTCTAGGCAACGTTGTCGATTGCGTAGTCGAATTGCCCGTTAATTCACGGGGATTGACGGCACACAGACTTTTTATTTTGCGTCGCAGCAACTATCTGTTTTGGGGTGGCGTTGGAAGTTGCCCCATCAGGAGCTGTCGGTGTCGTTAACCAGGAATGTCGATCTCTTAAGACGTCTGCCAAAGCTGGACGGTCTGCGCTTTGCCGAAAACTTGCGCGGCACGGGCCAGCACAGTCCGCTGACGGAGATCACCGGATTCGGCTCTAATCCCGGAAACCTGCGCATGTTCGCGTACGTACCGGCGCAATTGCAGCAGGTGCGTGCACTCGTCGTCGTGCTGCATGGTTGCGGCCAGACCGCGGCTGGTTACGATCTCGGCGCCGGATGGTCGACGCTTGCAAAGCATTACGGCTTCGCGCTGTTGATGCCGCAGCAGCAGCTCGCCAACAATGCCAACACCTGCTTCAACTGGTTCAGTCCGGAAGACACTGCGCGCGACAGCGGCGAGGCGCGCTCGATTCGCGAGATGATCGCGCACATGGTCTCGACGCACGGCATCGACGCGCGGCGCATCTTCATCACCGGCCTGTCGGCCGGCGGCGGCATGACCTCGGTGATGCTTGCGACCTATCCGGAGGTTTTCGCGGCTGGCGCCATCATTGCGGGCCTGCCCTACGGTGTGGCATCGAATCTGCGTCAGGCTCTCGATGGTATGTTTCATTCGCCGGAGCGCCCTGCGCGCGAGCTCGGCGATCTCGTGCGCAAGGCGTCCGACCATCGCGGTCCCTGGCCCAAGATTTCGGTTTGGCACGGCAGCGCCGACCGCACCGTCAATCCCGGCAATGCCGATGAGATCGTCAAGCAGTGGCTTGACCTGCATGACCTGCCGCTGACGCCGATGTCGGAAACCGTCGTCGACGGCTATCCACGCCAGGCCTGGTGGAATGCGGACGGCGAGACCATCGTCGAATCCTTCGCCATCACCGACATGGCGCACGGCACGCCGCTCGGCGTCGCCGACAACGATCATCGCTACGGCATCGAAGGCGCCTTCCTGATCGAGGCGGGCATTTCTTCGTCGTATCACATCGCAAAATTCTTCGGCCTGACGGAATGGATCCGCAGCGCCGCGCCCGAGAAGAAGCCGACCGCGGCGGCGAAGCCGGCGCCGGCCCTGTCGCCCGCGCCGCATCTTGCAAGGTCGATCCGTACCGCCGTTGCCGAGCCGCAAGGAAATGCAAAGCTCAAGGCCAAGCCCGGCAAGAAGGCCAGGCGTCGCCTCGACCTCAGCGCCGTCATCACGCGCGCGCTGACGGCCGCTGGCCTGATGAAGTAGAACCAATCCCAACTGTCGTCCCGGACAAGCGCAGCGCGGATCCGGGACGATGTTTGCGTTTTTGGCGCAGCAATCCGACCAGCGCTACGCCGTCTGATCGATCAGCTCGATCGGCGTCACCGTCACCTCGCCGTCGGCGACCTTTCGCGTCATCTCGGTATAGTGCTTGAAGAAGTCGCGCGATTGCAGGGTCTTCTGCGCGGCATCGTCGGTGACGCTGGCAAGGTGGAGATAGCTGTTGTCGTCGCGGTTCTTCATGCAGCGATAGCCGATCCGTCCCTTCAGCTCCGCATCCTCGTTGATCGCCTTGATGAAGCGGCCGATCTCCTGGTGCCAGGCCTCCGTCGTGCCGTTCCTGAACTGATACGTGATCATGAAGTGCTTCATGTGACGCTCCCTTCGTCGTGTGCGTCATCATCTGCGCCTCGTGAGCAGTTCTGCAAGTATGGACAAAATTGATAGTATGGACTTTTTCGGCATCCCTCCTATCCTCCTGTGAGCGCAGAGAGGTGACGAGATGGCGAAAGCGAGATCGGCCCTGCGGAGCTGCCCGGTCGCAGCCTTCCAGAAGATGATCGCAGGCAAGTACAAGCTGCGGATTGTCTGGGACCTGAAGGACGGCCCGCGCCGCTATGGCGAGATCAGGAGCGGCCTGCTCCGAGGTGCCGCGGGCAGCGCCGAGATCACCCCGCGGGTGCTCAGCCGCGAATTGAAGGCGCTCACCGAGAGCGGGCTGATCGACCGCCGCGATTTTGGCGTGGTGCCGCCGAAGGTCGAATACCGCCTCACCCGCAAGGGCAAGAGCTTCGTGCCCGTGATTGCGGCGATCCGCGATTGGGGCGAGCGGCATTTGAGCGAGCCGGCGGCGCTCGCAGATGCCGCGGAGTAGGGCAGCCTAAAACTCGCTGCGTCGCAGGACCTTCATGGTGAGGAGCGCGGAACGCGCGTCTCGAACCATGAAGGCCCGTCTCTCACGCGCGGCTATCGTTCGAGACGCCCGCTTATCGCGGGCTCCTCAGGATGAGGGCGTGTGCTCGTGACGCAGTAAAGCTACATCTCCCCGGTGATGAACGGGTTCGTCATCCGCTCATGGCCGATGCGCGAGCCCGCGCCATGGCCGCAGATGAAGCCGACGTCGTCGCCGAGCGGCAGGAGTTTCGTCTTGATCGAGTTGATCAGCGTCGCGTGACTGCCGCCGGGCAGGTCGGTGCGGCCGACCGAACCTGCGAACAGGACGTCGCCGACATGGGCAAAGCGCAGCTCCTTGTTGAAGAAGACGACGCTGCCGGGTGAGTGGCCCGGGCAGTGCAGGATGTCGAAGGAGAGATCGCCGATCGAGACGGTGTCGCCTTCCTCCAGCCAGCGGTCCGGCGCGAAATTGCGCACGCCGCTCATGCCGAAGCGCGCGCCGCTCTCGACCACATTGTCGAGCAGGAACTTGTCGGCGACGTGCGGCCCTTCGATCGGCACCTTCAGTGCGTCGCGCAGGTCGGCGGCACCGCCGACGTGATCGATATGGCCGTGCGTCAGCCAGATCTTCTCCACGGTCACGCCGGTCTGGCTGATCGCGTCCAGGATTTTTGGAACGTCCCCGCCGGGATCGATCACCACGGCCTTCTTGCTGGGCTCGTCCCAGATGATGGTGCAGTTCTGCTCGAACAGCGTCACGGGAACGATGATTGCGCCCGCTTTCGCCGCCTGGGATTGTTCGGTTTGCTCGGTCATGGCCTCACATTGCCGATTTTTGGCGGCCCGCCAAGCAAAAGATTCGGCATTCCGGATGCGGGAACAGGCGCTTCCGCCGTCACACGGCGGTCTCAAAGGCCTGCTGGTCTGAACCCCAGCGTTGCCAGCGCGTTGCTTGGCGCGAGGCAGATTTCGAAGGTGGCGATTCCAGCATGGCCGAGAACGACGAAAACTGGTGGCGCGACGGCATCTTTTATCAGATCTACCCGCGCTCGTTTCAGGACACTGACGGCGACGGGGTCGGCGATCTCGCCGGCATCCTCAAGCGCCTTCCTTACGTGAAATCGCTTGGCGTCGATGCCATCTGGCTGTCGCCGGTCTACCGCTCGCCGATGGCCGATTTCGGCTACGACATTTCCGATTACACCGGCATCGATCCCCTGTTCGGCACCATGGAGGATTTCGATGCGCTGCTTAAGGCCACGCATGAGAGCGGGTTGAAGCTGATCCTGGATCTCGTGCCGAACCACACCTCCGACCAGCATCCCTGGTTCATCGCCAGCCGCTCCTCGCGCGATAACCCCAAGCGCGACTGGTTCATCTGGCGCGATCCGGGCGCGGGCGGCGGGCCGCCGAACAACTGGCTGTCCGAGTTCGGTGGCAGCGCGTGGCAATATGACGAGGCGAGCGGTCAATATTACTACCATGCCTTCCTCGCCCAGCAGCCGGACCTCAACTGGCGCAACCCTGACGTCCGCGAGGCGATGTATGGCGTGATGCGGTTCTGGCTGGAGACGGGCGTCGACGGCTTTCGCGTCGACGTCATCTGGCACCTGATCAAGGACGCGGACTTCCGCGACAACCCGCCGAACCCGTACTATGTCGAGGGCCGGCCGCCGAATGAAAAAATCCTCACGCAATATTCGACCGACCAGCCCGAGGTGCACGATGTGATCGCCGAGATGCGGCGCGTCACGGACGCCTTTGGCGCGCGCGTCTTGATCGGCGAAATCTATCTGCCGCTGCATCGTCTGATGGCCTATTACGGCAACGATCTCACCGGCGCGCAGATGCCGTTCAATTTCGCGCTGCTCTCGACCTTCTGGAGCGCACGCTCGATCGAAAAGATCATCGAGGACTACGAGAAGGCGCTGCCGAAGGGTGCCTGGCCGAACTGGGTGCTCGGCAATCACGACCGGCCGCGCGTCGCAAGCCGCGTCGGGCCGGAGCAGGCGCGGGTCGCCGCCATGCTGCTGCTGACGCTGCGCGGTACGCCGACGCTCTATTACGGCGACGAGATCGGAATGAGCCAGGTCGCGATCGCACCCGAGGACGTCCGCGATCCCTTCGAGAAGAACGTGCCCGGCATCGGCGTCGGCCGCGACGGCTGCCGCACCCCGATGCAATGGGATTCCTCGAGCTTCGGCGGTTTCTCTCAAGTTGCGCCGTGGCTGCCGCTGCCGGAGATCCACGTTCATGAGAACGTGGCCAATCTCGAAGCCGACAGGTTATCGATCCTCAATCTCTACAAGCGCCTGATCATCTTGCGGAAGGCGCACCCGCAACTGGTCGCCGGCGATTATCATCCGATCGCCGCGCAAGGCGACCTCTTGATCTATCGCCGGCAGGCGGGCGGCGAGGCGCTGGTCGTCGTGCTCAATCTCGGCCCCGACCCCGTCGCCGTCACCACCAGCGCCATCCGCTTCGGCAGCGAGATCCTGCTCTCCACCTTTCTCGACCGCGAGGGCGAAGAGCTCGAGGGCGTGCTCGACTTGCGCGGCAATGAAGGCGTGGTGATCTTGCCGGGGCGATCCTGATCGTCGTCCCGGCCTTCGCCTGGCCTTCATCGGGCCGACGTGGGGGAAGGGGCGTCACTTCCCCCGCGCATTCTTCCGCATCGCCTTGGTGTCGATATCGCTGCGCTTCAAGAGGTAATCGAGCCCGCCGACGCGGTACCAGCGATAGCCGTAGGGTTCGAGCACGACGCGGTGCTGGCCGCGCTTGTCGGCGCGGCTGTGATCTTCCGCCAGGAGATTGATCAGCAGCGTTCCATGGCCTTCGGGCAGCTTCGTCGAGAACGCGATCTCGCGTGGCTTTTCGTCGAGATTGTGCACGAACAGCACCGAATTGTTGCGCCAGTCATAGCGGATGATGAAGATCGCCGGGTCCTGCACGGCGATGATCTCGAAGTCGCCCCAGCCGACCTCCGGCACTTCCTTCCGCATGCGGATGATGCGCTCGGTCCAGTTCAGCATCGAGTTCGGATCGCGCCGCTGCTTGGCGACGTTGACGTGCCCGAAGCCATACGGTCCCTTGTCGATGACCGGCGAGACCGGCTTGTCGCTGTCGGTGAAGCCGCCGTGCGGCTCGGTCGACCATTGCATCGGCGTGCGTGCGCAATTGCGTTCGGGCAGCGCCAGGTCGTCGCCCATTGCGATCTCGTCGCCATAGCGGATCACTGGCGTTCCCGGCAGCGTGCACATCAGGCTGTAGGCAAGCTCGAGCCTGCGGCGGTCGCCGCCGAGCATCGGCGCCAGCCGCCGGCGGATGCCGCGATCGTAGAGCTGCATGTCCTTGTCCGGCCCGAAGCATTTGAACACGAGGTCCCGCTGCGCTTTGGTTAGCCGTCCGAGATCGAGCTCGTCATGATTCCGCAAGAACATGCCCCATTGGGCGGAGGCCGGCCGCGGCTTGGTCGCCTTCAGCGACTCGGCGAGTGCGCGCGAGTCGGCCGAGGCCAGCGCATAGAACAGGTGCTGGTTGACGTGGAAGTTGAACATCATGTGCATGCGGTCGCCATCACGGCCGAAATACTCCATGTCGGTCTTGGGAAGCACATTGGCTTCGGCGAGGATGATCGCGTCGCCCTCGCGCCATTGCAGGAATTCGCGGAACGATCGCAGCATGTCGTACTGCTCCGTCGGCGTCTTGACCTTCGGCCCCTTGGTGGCGATCACGAACGGCACGGCATCCATCCGGAAACCGGAGACGCCGAGCTGGATCCAGAAGCCCATGATCTTCAGAAGCTCGGCCTGCACGCGCGGGTTCGAGGTGTTGAGATCGGGCTGGAAATCGTAGAAGCGATGGAAGTACCAGGCGCCGGCTTCCTTGTCGCGCGTCCAGGTCGATTTCTGCACGCCGGGAAACACGACGCCCTTGCCGGCGTTCGCGGGCTTTTTGTCGGACCACACATACCAGTCGCGATGGGGCGAGTCCTTCGAGCGGCGCGCGTCCTTGAACCAGGGATGCTGGTCCGAAGTGTGGTTGACGACGAGGTCGATGATGATGCGGATGCCGCGCTGCTTGCAGCCATGAGCGAATTCGACGAAGTCGCCGAGCGTGCCGTAGCGCGGATCGACGCCGTAATAGTCCGATATGTCGTAGCCGGCATCGAGGCCGGGCGACGGCTGAAACGGCATCAGCCAGATCGCGGTAATGCCGAGGCCGTGCAGGTAGTCAAGCCGCCGCAACAGCCCCTTGAAGTCGCCGACGCCGTCGCCATTGGCATCCATGTAGGTGGCGACAGACAGGCAGTAGATGACGCCGTTCTTGTACCAGAGGTCGTCGATCATGTCGGGGCAGCCTCGCTGGTCCGCACGGCGGTGAGTGGCTGCGTGATAAGTGTCGGCGAGAGGCGAGGTTCCCGCCTCACACTCAGTGTCGTCCCGGCCTTCGCCGGGACGACGGTTGAGAATGGGATGCAGCTCGTTTCCATCGAATGGTGTGCGCAGCGAGCGGAATCGGCTAAACTCACCCCATGGACAACACCGCCCGCCACATCGCGCTCGTGCCGCCGCCTGACGGCCGCCAGTCCGAGACCGCGCTTGCAGTCGCGCGCGGCACGGCACGGCTGTTGCGATCGCTCCGCTTCTCCTGCATCAGCGAACTGCCGCTGCCGTCGGGCCGCCGTGCCGATCTCGTCGCGCTGAACGAGCGCGGCGAGATCTGGATCGTCGAGATCAAATCGTCGGTTGAGGATCTGCGCAGCGATCAGAAATGGCACGAGTACCGCGCCCATTGCGACCGGCTGTTCTTCGCCTTCACGCAGGAGTTGCCTTGCGAGATCTTTCCGGAAGGCACCGGCCTGATCATCGCGGACGCCTATGGCGCGCATCTCCACTGCGATGCGCCCGAGCACAAGCTGCCGGCCCCCACCCGCAAGCAGATGACGGTGCGCTTTGCCATGGCCGCCGCGCTCCGGATCAACCGTCTGGTCGATCCGCAGGGCCACGCGGAGTTTTGGGAGTAGGGCGCGGCGATTTGTAGGGTGGGCAAAGCGAAGCGTGCCCACCGCTCATGCCACCGAAGATGAAGCAGAAGAGGTGGGCACGGCGCTCTGCGCCTTTGCCCACCCTACAACATGCGGACCTACCGCGGCGCGCGCTTGGCCAGAATTCGCTGCAATGTGCGTCGATGCATGTTGAGGCGGCGCGCGGTTTCCGAGACGTTGCGGTTGCACATCTCGTAGATGCGCTGGATGTGCTCCCAGCGCACGCGGTCGGCCGACATCGGGTTCGCCGGCAGCTCGGACTTTTCAGTGCCGGTCGACAGCAGGGCAGCGACGACGTCGTCGGCGTCGGCCGGTTTCGAGAGATAGTCGATCGCGCCCATCTTCACGGCCGTCACCGCGGTGGCGATGTTGCCATAGCCGGTGAGCACGATGGCGCGCGCATCGGGGCGCTTCTTCTTCAGCGCCGAGACCACGTCGAGGCCGTTGCCGTCGCCGAGCCGCAAGTCGACCACCGCGAACGCTGGCGCGGCCTTGCCGATCTCTGCCAATCCATCCGAGACGGTATCGCAGGAGGTTACCGTGAAGCCGCGCGTCTCCATGGCGCGCGACAGCCGCTCCAGGAACGGCTTGTCGTCCTCGACGATCAAGAGCGAGCGGTCGGCCTGTTCATTCAGTTCGGCGATGGCGTTCAAGGTTTTGTCCTCTCTCCAACGCTGGAAGATATGGCGTTGCAATCGGCCGCTGCCAAGGTCGTCGAAAGTCGATGGCGTGCGCAGTGCGACCCAACGTCGCGGTCTATCCTATTGTTTCTTCGGCCGTCTCGGTAGCCTCAAAACGCTCGCGCGGCCACACGATCTGCACCACGGCGCCATGCTCGGGGAACGTCCGATTGGTAAACGAGACCTTGGCACCCGTGCGCTCCAGGAGCGTGCGTGCGATGAACACCCCAAGCCCCAGGCCGCGACGCTCGCCTCCGCCGTCGTCCTGCAAGCGCCGCCGCGACAGATAGGGCTCGCCGATCCGGTTCAAGAGATCGGGCGGAATGCCGGGGCCGTCGTCGGAGATCAAGATCTCGATGGTATCGTTGTTCCACCACGCATTGACCTCGACGGTCGTATGAGCGAAATCGACGGCATTTTCGACAATATTGCCGACGCCATAGAGAATCGCAGGATTGCGCGAGCCGACCGGTTCCGTGGCCGCCGCCACCGCGATCCGCACCTTGATGGCAACACCGAAATCGCGGTGTGGCGCCACGACCTCCTCGATCAGCTCCGACAGCTTCATGCGGTCGAACGGCGCGCCGGTGGAGGAGAGCTGGGTGATCTTGCTCAGGATGTCGCGGCAACGCTGCGTCTGCTCGCGCAGGGTTTTCAGATCGGCGGCGAAGCTTGCGTCCTTCACCGTCTTCTCCAATTCGCGCGAGATCAGGAAGATGGTTGCCAGCGGTGTGCCGAGCTCATGCGCGGCCGCGGCCGCAAGCCCGTCGAGCTGGGTCAGATGTTGCTCGCGCGTCAGCACCAGCTCGGTCGCGGCGAGCGCGTCGGCGAGCTTGCGCGCCTCTTCCGTCACCTGGAAGGAGTAGAGGCTGGTGACGCCGATCGCGAGCACGATCGAAAGCCAGACGCCGACCAGATAGATCGGCGGCAGCACCAGGGGATCGTCGCTGTCCCAGGGCAGCGGCAGATGAAAGAAGACCAATATCGAGGCGCAGGCGACCGCCAGCAGGCCGAGGCCGAAGGTGAGCCTGGCCGGCAGCGCGGTCGCGGAGATCAGGACTGGGGCCAGGAACAGGAATGAGAACGGGTTCTCCAATCCGCCGGTGAAGAACAAGAGGCCAGCCAATTCCACGATGTTCAGCGCCAGCAGTGCGGCCGCATGGACGCCCTCCAGCCGCTGCATCGGATTGACCGCCATTTGCAGGGCGAGGTTGAGCGCCGCCGCCAGCCCGATGATGGTGACGCAGGGGATGATCGGAACGTTGAATTCCAGCCCCTGCGCCACGATGAAGATGGCGGCGAGCTGGCCGAGCACCGCAAGCCAGCGCAGCCGCAGGATCGTATCCAGGCGGATATGCCGCCGCGAATGGCGAAACTCGGAAGCGGCAATTTCAGTTATATCGGCCAATTGGGCACTGCCTTCTCAGGTCACAAACGCGGGTGGCTCACACAATCCGTCTGGTTACAAGTCTTGCGCTTGCCGCCGCAATAGCAGAAGAACGCCCAGCATGACCGAGAATGACAAGGCTTCAAGTCGGCCGACTGTCGCGGACGGCACCCTGTCCGCGGCGATCGAGGTCGACCATCTCGTCAAGGTCTACAAGCAGACCCGTGCGGTCGACGACATTTCCTTTACGCTTCCGCGCGGCAGCATCACGGGTCTGCTCGGCGGCAACGGCGCCGGCAAGACCACGACGATCGCGATCATCATGGGCCTGGTGCTGGCGACCTCCGGCCGTGTGCGGGTGCTCGGGCATCGGATGCCCGAGCAGAGCGCCGATGTGCTCGGGCGGATGAATTTCGAAAGCCCCTATGTCGACATGCCGATGCGGCTCACGGTGCGGCAGAATCTGACGATTTTCGGCAAGCTCTATGCGGTGAAGGATCTGTCCGGTCGCATCGCGCAGCTTGCCGACGATCTCGATCTCAACGAATTCATCGACCGGGCCAACGGCAAGCTCTCGGCCGGGCAGAAAACCCGCGTTGCGCTTGCGAAGGCTCTGATCAACCAGCCCGAGCTGCTGCTGCTGGACGAGCCGACGGCCTCGCTCGACCCTGACACGGCCGATTGGGTGCGGTCGCATCTCGAGGCCTACCGCAAGGCCCACAATGCCACCATCCTGCTCGCCTCGCACAACATGCTCGAGGTCGAGCGGCTCTGCGACCGCGTCATCATCATGAAGCGCGGTCGCATCGAGGACGACGATACGCCCGACGCCATCATGGCCCGCTACAACCGCGACACTCTGGAAGATGTGTTTCTGGACGTCGCGCGCGGCCGTAGCAACGGAGCGGCGCGGGAGACGGTGCGATGAGCGAGCTCGCGCTCCATCGCGGCCTGGCGATGCATCGCATCAATGCGATGATCCTGCGCTACTGGTACCTGTTGATGTCGTCCTGGCCGCGGCTTCTGGAGCTGCTCTACTGGCCGGCGCTCCAGGTCATCACCTGGGGCTTCATCCAGCTCTATGTCGCGCAAAACGCCAATTTCTTCGCGCGGGCCGGCGGCACGCTGATCGGTGCCGTCATCCTCTGGGACATCCTG
This sequence comes from Bradyrhizobium sp. UFLA05-108, assembly GCF_059803455.1. NCBI lineage: Bacteria > Pseudomonadati > Pseudomonadota > Alphaproteobacteria > Hyphomicrobiales > Nitrobacteraceae > Bradyrhizobium > Bradyrhizobium sp. UFLA05-108. The sequence goes on from NZ_JBANAZ010000006.1 coordinate 179,044, forward strand.
TTCCGGGGCCAGCTCGGCTTCTCCATCTCGTTCCTGGAGGAGATGTGGGCGCGCAACATCGGCAATCTCATGATGAGCCCGCTCAAGCCGATCGAGTTCCTGCTCGCACTTATGGTCATGAGCCTGATTCGCCTCGCGATCGGCGTCATCCCGATGACGCTGCTCGCGCTGTTTCTGTTTCACTTCAACGTCTACAGCCTCGGCCTGCCGCTGATCGCCTTCTTCTGCAATCTGATCTTCACGAGCTGGGCGGTCGGCATCTTCGTTTCCGGCCTGGTGTTGCGGAACGGGCTCGGGGCCGAAAGCATCGTCTGGACCTTGATGTTCGCGATCATGCCGCTCGCCTGCATCTACTATCCGGTCAGCGTGCTGCCGCCCTGGCTGCAAGTCGTCGCCTGGACGCTGCCGCCGACCTACGTATTCGAGGGCATGCGGGCGCTGCTGATCGACCACAGCTTCCGGGCCGACCTGATGCTATATGCGCTCGCCATCAATGCTGGCCTTCTGGCGGCATCTTTCTGGGCATTCCTTGCCCTTTTGCGCAGCGCCAAGAAGCACGGCTCGCTGCTGTCCAGCGGCGAGTAGCTTCACTTTCCCGTGGATTCAGGCTCGTTTTTGCGACGGAGAGCCCGTACATGTACGGAACCATGCATTGACGCAATATTACGCATTCGGCAGTATGCTGCGATGCGAGAGGATATACGATATGCCTATTGGTGAGTTTGGCGGCGCACCGCCCCTGGTGGCCGAAGGCAGTCCGGTCTTAACGACGCCGATGTACTGGATGTATGAGATGGCGCACGCCTCTCTCAATCCAGCGCGCGCAGTCACCGACGCCACCAAGATCTTGTTTCAGAATCCCCTGAATCCGTGGTCGCACACCGATGTCGGCAAGTCGCTGGCCGCGGCCTGCGAATTGTTCGAGCGCACGACGCGCCGCTACGGCAAGCCGGAATGGGGCCTCGACGACACCGAGGTCAACGGCATCCGCGTCCCCGTCGAGGTCCGCCCGGTCTGGGAAAAACCGTTTTGCCGGCTGCTCTATTTCGATCGCAAGTTCACCCGTCCGCTGCGCAGCCCGCAGCCGCGCGTGCTGATCGTGGCGCCGATGTCCGGCCACTACGCGACGCTGCTTCGTGGCACGGTCGAGGCCCTGCTGCCGGCGCATGAGGTCTACATCACCGATTGGGCCGACGCGCGCATGGTCCCATTGAGCGAAGGCCGCTTCGATCTCGACGACTACATCGACTACGTCATCGAGATGCTGCATGTGCTCGGCGGCAACACCCATGTGATGGCGGTGTGCCAGCCTTCGGTGCCCGTCGTCGCGGCCGTCTCGATCATGGAAGCGCGGCGCGACCCGTTCGTGCCGACCTCGATGACGCTGATGGGCGGCCCGATCGACACCCGCCGCAATCCGACCGCGGTGAACAAGGTTGCCGAGGAGCGCGGCATCGACTGGTTCCGCAACCACGTCATCACCAAGGTGCCGTTCCCGCATCCGGGCATGATGCGCGACGTCTATCCGGGCTTTTTGCAGCTCAACGGCTTCATCAGCATGAATCTCGACCGGCACATGGATGCGCACAAGCAGCTGTTTGCCAATCTGGTGAAGGGCGACGGCGATCTCGTCGACAAGCACCGTGACTTCTACGACGAATACCTCGCGGTCATGGACCTGACCGCGGAGTATTATCTGCAGACGGTCGACACCGTGTTCGTCAAGCATGCGCTGCCGAAGGGTGAGATGACCCACCGCGGTACGCGGGTTGACCCCACCAAGATCACGCGCGTTGCGCTGATGACGGTGGAAGGCGAGAACGACGACATCTCCGGTCTCGGTCAGACCGAAGCGACTCACGGTTTGTGCAGCTCGATCCCCGATCATCGCCGCGTGCACTACGTGCAGAAGGGCGTCGGACATTACGGCGTGTTCAATGGATCGCGCTTCAAGTCGGAAATCGTGCCACGCATCCACGATTTCATGATTTCGGCGGCGAATCCGAAGGCTTCACTGGCGTTGGCGGCCGAATAGGCCGCTTTTTCGGGTTTCCCGCGCATGGTACGGCGCTTCGAAGGGGCCGGGTTCCCGCCAGATTCGCGGTAATTAGGTAGTTTTGTAGGAGTGAGCGGGGCCTCAGACTTTGGGGCCCCATCATGCACCTGGCGGGGGCGAAAAAAACCGGTTCCAACCCCAGTCTGTAGGGGCTCCCGGGCTGCCAACCCCTGTATATTGGGCAAATGATTTGTTTTTGCGCCGAGCGCTTTCCGTGGCGGCGGTTATGGCAGAATCCGGGCGAACTCCTGCTCCCCGGACTGACAGACATGGCCACTCGCGCGCTCCTTTATCGGCGGCCTCACGAACCCAAGACCTTTGTGATCCACCACGGATCGCAATTTTTCGCGATAAGGCTGCGCCGACACCGTCGCGCGCGGCGCTATACGCTTCGCATTCATCCGAGTGATCGCGAAGCGATCCTCACCATGCCGCCGCGCGGCACGCTCGCAGAGGCAAAAGACTTTGCGCAGCGTCACGGTGCATGGATTGCCGCGCGCCTTGGCCGCTTGCCGAAGGCCGCACCGTTCCAGGCGGGCACTGTGATACCGCTTCGTGGCCTCCCGCACCGGATCGTGCATCGCGCCGGCGTACGCGGCACGGTGTGGACCGAGACGCGCGATAGCGGCGAGCGCATCATCTGCGTTGCCGGCGGTGTCGATCACGTCGATCGCCGTGTCCACGACTTCCTCAAGCGCGAGGCGCGCCACGATTTGCAACGCTCGGCGGAAGCCTATGCCGCCGAACTCGGCGTTCGCGTCAGGCGGCTCTCGATCCGCGATCAGTCGAGCCGCTGGGGCTCCTGCACCTCCGCCGGCTCGCTATCGTTCTCCTGGCGTCTGATCCTCGCGCCGCCTTACGTGCTGGACTATCTCGCAGCCCACGAGGTCGCCCATCTCGTCGAGATGAACCACTCGCCGCGGTTCTGGCGCGTCTGCGCGAAGATCTGCCCCTCGGTCGAGCGCGCCAAGAAGTGGCTCGATACGCACGGCAACGACCTGCATCGCTACGGGATCGAGGATTAAGGCCCTCTCTTGCTAGCCAGGCTGTAAGCCGTCGGCCGTATCCGAAGCCGTCATCGCCCGCCTTGTGCGCAATTGCGCACTGGAGTGGACGATCAAGTATTCCAGAGGCGGTGAAGAATACGGAGAAGCCGCGGCGTACTGGATTGCCGCTTTCGCGGGCAATGACCCGAATGAGGCGACGGCCTACGCGGGGAATGGCAAGTGAAGTCGCGTCGCGACGTCTGCTTCGTCCGCCGCATCAATGACCTCGCAAAATCCACCGCGCGTCGCGCCGGCTCTCACCGGCTACTGTGCATGGGGTTGTTTTCGAGCTTTTTGTTCAGGCCGAACCTGACAGCGCTTTTAGCGGCTACCTGTTCCCGCCAAACAATCGGTCCATCAGCCAGCCGTCGAGCCCCGCGGCCGGCTCCGGTCGCACATTGGCGCGCGTGGCTGGCGGGCGAGTACCGCTATTGTTGACAACAGCGGACGGCGTCGGTGCGGAGACCTGCGAGGCCGCCTGCGCGAGGTTCGACAGGCCCCAGCCGGCTTGCGAATTCGGCAAGGCCGCTACCGGCACGCCTTCGTGCGCGGTGCGCATGAAGCGCGACCAGACTTCCACCGGCAGGCCACCACCGGTCGCCTTCTTGGTCGGCGAGCTGTCGTCATTGCCGAGCCAGACACCGGTGACGAGGTTGGCGGTGTAGCCGATGAACCAGGCGTCGCGGTAATCCTGGCTGGTGCCGGTCTTGCCGGCGGCCATCCAGCCCGGGATCTCCGCCTTCTTGGCGGTGCCGGAGATCAGCGTTTCCCGCATCATCGTGTTCATCATCGCCACGTAGCGCGGCTCGATCACCTGGTTGCGCTCGTCGGGCTGGCGCATGTAGAGCAACTTGCCGCCTTCTATCGTCTTGATCTTCGTCACCACATGCGGCGACACAGCGAGGCCGCCATTGGCGAACGGCGCATAGGCGCCGACCAGCTCGACGACCGAGACTTCGGAGGTGCCGAGTGCGATCGAGGCGTTGGGCTCAAGCTTCGAGGAGATGCCGAGCCGGTGCGCGGTGCGCACCACGTTCTTCGGCCCGACTTCGAGGCCGAGGCGAATTGCGACCGTGTTGAGCGACATCGCGAGCGCCTGGGTCAGCGTCACCGCCCCGAAATACTCGTGGGTGTAGTTCTCAGGCTTCCAGCCCTTGACCTCGATCGGCGCGTCCTGGCGGATCGTGTCGGGCGTCAGCCCCTGCTCCAGCGCGGTCAGGTAGACGAACGGCTTGAACGAGGAGCCCGGCTGGCGCTTGGCGGTCACTGCGCGATTGTATTGACTCTCGGAATAGTTCCGCCCGCCGACCAAGGCACGCACGGCGCCGTCAGGCGTCATCGCGACCAGCGCGCCCTGGCTGACGTTGAACTTCACGCTTTTCGCCGCGAGCTCGTCGATGATGGCGGCTTCCGCGACGCTCTGCAGCTTTGGATCGATCGTGGTCTCGACCGTGATGCTCTGGTCGATCTGGCCGACGAGATCGTCCAGGACCTCGCCGATCCAGTCGGCGACGTAGTTCACGGTGCCGGCGCCGGCCGGCTTCACGTTGTAGGAGGGATGGCCGATCGAGGCCTGCGCCTGCGCTTCGGTGATGAATTTGGCCTCCGCCATGGCGGCGAGCACGACCTGCGCGCGCGCTTCCGCGCCTTCGGGATTGCGGTTGGGCGCGAGGCGCGAGGGCGATTTGACGAGGCCCGCGAGCATCGCGGCCTCCGCAACCGTCACGTTCCTGGCCGACTTGCCGAAATATTTCTGCGCGGCGGCCTCGACACCATAGGCGCCGGAGCCGAAATAGACGCGGTTGAGGTAGAGTTCCAGAATCTCGTTCTTGGAGTGCTTGCGCTCCAGCCAGATCGCAAGCTCGGCCTCCTGCAGCTTGCGCTGCATGGTGCGCTCCTGCGTCAGGAACAGGTTCTTGGCAAGCTGCTGCGTCAACGTCGAGCCGCCCTGCGATACGCCGCGATGAACCACGTTGGTGACCAGGGCGCGCAGGATGCCGACCGGGTCGATGCCGAAATGCGAATAGAAGCGGCGGTCCTCGATGGCGATGAAGGCCTTCGGCAAATACGGCGGCAGATCCTTCAGCGCCACATTGGCGCCGGCCATCTCGCCGCGTTGCGCCAGCACGCTGCCGTCCATGCCGACGATCTGGATCGTCGGAGGGCGCTTTGGAATTTCCAGCGATTGAATCGGCGGCAGATGGGCGCCGACCCAGATCACGACGCCGATCACGGCGATCACGCCCCACAGGCCGAGCACCGCGCCCCAGTAGAACAGACGGCCGATGCCAAAGCCGATCTTCGACTTCGACCTTCGTTTTGCGCCACTGCGGCTCACGGGCGCCTTCCTTTCGCGCGGGGGCTCGTCATCGGCATCGTCGCTCTTGCGCTTGGCCTTGTCCTTTTTCGGCTTGTCGTCCGAGGCGTTCGGGATGCGATCGGCAGGCGTCAGGCGCAAATCGGCCAGCGCTGCGGGCAAGCCAAACAGTGGCTCCTTGCGCCCGCCTTTTTTCTTTCCCCACGCCATCCACAAACGCCCGGTCAGTCCGTCCCACCGCACGCTAGCTGTGGCTGTTTAAGGCCCGGTTACGCAAAGCTTAACGCGGGATTAGGAGGTGCGGCGGCCGCGTGCCGGTGGTTCCGCGAGAGGCGCGGCAAAGCTAGGATCGAGCCATCAACGAAAGGGAGCACCCATGGGCCATATCGATCCGACCAAGGAGGTTTTCGCGCAATTCCGGGAGAACGACCGCCCGGGTCCGATCCACATGCTCAATCTGGTTCGCTTGCGCAAGGAGGCGGCCTATCCCGACGGCCGCAAAGCGACCGGCGCCGAGGCCTATGCGGCCTATGGTCGCGAAAGCGGCCCGGTGTTCACGCGCCTCGGTGGCCGCATCGTCTGGCAGGGCAGGTTCGAGATAATGCTGATCGGTCCGCAGCAGGAACGCTGGGACCACTGCTTCATCGCCGAATATCCAAGCGTCGCCGCCTTCGTCGAGATGATCCGCGACCCCGTCTATCGCGAAGCGGTGAAACACCGGCAAGCGGCGGTCGAGGACTCCCGCCTGATCCGCCATGCCGTGCTGCCGATCGGAAAGAATTTCGGCGAGGTGCCGGAGTGACACTCGGTCTCTCATGGCGTCATGGCCGGGCTTGCCCCGGCCATCCACGTCTTTTCTCGGCTCAGGAACGTGGATGCCCGGGACATCCAGCGCGAAGACGCGCTTCTGCCCGGGCATGACCTTTTTCGTCCGGTCTTTTCCTGACTAACCCGCCGGGCCTGCATCCTCCAGGATCGGGCCGAACAGCTCCCAGCGCTCGCCGTTGAACTTCATCATCTGAAGCTGCTTGTTGACGCGGTAGTCGGTCGGCGAGGTGTTGGCGACAATGCCTGGCAGTGCAAGGTCGAGCTTGACGTCCTTCAGGCTGGTCGCCTGCTTCATGACGTTCTCACGCGTCAGGTCGTCGCCGCACTTCTGCAGCACGTAGACCATCAATTGAGACGTCGAGTAGCCGTAGGCGTTGAAGAGCGAGTCCTTGTCGCCTTCGGGATAGTACTTTGCCATGAACTCGAAATACTTCTTCATGCCTGGATCGTCCTTCCAGGTCGGATCGAGCGGATCCTTGCCGTAATTCACGCTGATCACGCCCTTGGAAGCTTCGAGCCCCGCCGGCTTCATCACCGCGCCGACCGATACGGAGTTGATGTCGAGGATGTGAACCGGATGCCAGTCGAGCTCGGCGATCTTCTTGATCGCCTGCGCCGCCTGCTTGGGCGTCGTCGCACTGAAAAAGAGATCCGCGCCCGCGTCCTTGATCTTGAGGATCTGCGAATCGATGGTCGGATCCGAGACTTCGTAAGACGCTTCCGCCACGATCATCTTTGCGGCCTTGTCGCCGAGGCCGGCCTTGATGCCGTTCAGATAGTCTTTGCCGAGATCGTCGTTCTGATAGAGGATGCCGATCTTGGCGTTCGGATGGTTCTTGATGATGTATTGGCCGTAGATGCGGCCTTCGACGAAGTAGTTGGGATTGTATCCCATCGTCCACGGGAAGTTCTTGGGATCGGTGAACCGCGACGCGCCAGTGGCGGCAAAGAGCTGCGGCACCTTCTTGGAATTGAGATATTTCTGCACGGCCGCATTCGAGGGCGTCCCGAGAAGCTGGAAGGTGAGCAGCACCTCGTCGCTCTCGACCAGCTTGCGGACCTGCTCGACCGCCTTCGGCGGGCTATAGGCGTCGTCATACTGGATCAGATTGATCTTGCGGCCGTTCACGCCGCCCTGATCGTTGATCATCTTCATATAGGCCGCCTGAGTCTTGCCGATCGTGGCATAGGCGGAGGCTGGCCCGCTGAAAGGGTTGGTCTGACCGATCTTGATCTCGCTGTCGCTCGCACCGGGATCGTATTTCTTCTGCGCGAGCGCCGGCGAGGCCGCGAGCGCAAGGGCGAAGGCCGCGGTGGCGGCCAAATGGGCTGGGCGATTGTTCATCCGGAATCTTCCTCCTCACGGAATTATCTGTCGATGGTCTGTTTCCGCCTGTTCGAGCGGCCGCCATCGCTGCCTGGAATTGTGGAGGAAGCCTCGCCAGGGCGCAAGGCGTGTCAGCTTTCGGGTGGCGTTCGCGGGCGTGTCGCGACAGTCTGTGTCGGTCCATTCTTCGCCGAGCTAATCATGACGGCTGCGTCGCAAAACCCGGAATCGTTTGGCTTCGATCGCCTGAAGACGCCGATCGGGGTCGCTCTGCTCGTCACGGATGCAGAAGGCACGCTGCGCGCGCTCGACTGGGACGATTACGAGCACCGAATGCACGAGCTGCTGCGCCTGCATCATGGTGCGGTCGATCTGCGTGCGCGGCGCGCGCCTGTCGAGATGCGATCGGCCCTGTCGGCTTATTTCGGCGGTGATCTCGTCCGGCTGAAATCGATCAAATGGCGCGTCGCCGGCACGCCGTTCCAGCGCAAGGTGTGGACAGCGCTTGCGACAATTCCTGTCGGCACGACGCTGAGCTATGGCGCGCTGGCCGCTAGGCTCGACATGCCCAAGGCGGTGCGCGCCGTCGGTCACGCCAACGGTTCCAATCCGATCAGCGTCGTGCTGCCCTGTCACCGCCTGATCGGCGCTGACGGTTCGCTGGTGAAATACGGCGGTGGCCTCGAGCGCAAACGCTGGCTGCTGAGGCATGAGGGGGTGGGGGTGTAGTTGGCGAGGCGCCTCTTTCTTCGCTCGTCATTCCGGGGCGGCGCACAAGCGGCGAGCCCGGAATGGCACGTGGAGAGAACAGGCGCGACCTTCACGCCGCCGGCTGGACCGCCTTCTCGCCCGCCATCACATGCGTCAACGCGCTCTTGATCGCGGCCTGCCGCGTCGGCGCGTTGATCTGCGCGCCAAGGAGGTCGGTGACGTAGAAGACGTCACGCGCGCGCTCGCCGAAGGTCGCAACATGCGCGGAGGCGATGTTGAGGTTGAGCTTGGAGATCGCGGTGGTCAATTCGTAGAGCAGGCCGGGACGGTCGAGACCGGAGACCTCGATCACGGTGTAGCGATCGGACCACTGGTTGTTGATGATCACTTCCGGCTCGATCACGAAGGGCCTCGCCTTGCTGCGCACGGTGCGCCGCGCCACCACCTCGGGCAGCCGCAGCTTGCCTTCCAGCACGTCCTCGATCATCTCGCCGATGCGGGTGGCGCGACGGCCCTCGTCCTCGTCGCGGTCGTATTCGCGCGAGATCGAGATGGTGTCGAGCGCACGGCCGTCGGTCGTGGTGTAGATCTGGGCGTCGACGATGTTGGCGCCGGCGGACGCGCAGGCGCCCGCGATGATCGACAGCAGCCAGGGATGGTCGGCGGCGAAGATCGTGAGTTCGGTGACGCCGCGGACCTCGTCGAAGCCGACATTGATCGCGAGCTTGTGGCCGGCCTGCTCGCTCGCGCGCACGAAGCGCGCGTGGCGCATCTTGCGCGGCAGCTCGACCTTGAGCCAGTAGGCCGGATAGTGCCGGCCGACATAGGCATCCAGCTCCTCCTTCGGCCATTCGGCGAAGGCGTTGCGAAACTCGGCGTGCGCGGCGGCGAGGCGCTTGCCCCGGTCTACTTCCGAGAAGCCGCCGGTCAGCACCGGCTCGGTCTCGTAGTAAAGCGATCGCAAGAGCTGCGCCTTCCAGCCGTTCCACACCCCGGGCCCGACGCCGCGGATGTCGGCGGTGGTGAGGATCGTGAGCAGCTTCATCTGCTCGACCGACTGCACTACGGCGGCAAAGTTCTCGATCGTCTTGCGGTCCGACAGATCGCGCGACTGCGCGACCGTCGACATGGTCAGATGCTCCTCGATCAGCCAGGCCACGAGCTCTGTATCGGCCGGGCTGAAGCCGAGCCGCGGACAGAGCCGGCGCGCCACCTTGGCGCCCGCGATGGAATGATCCTCGGGCCGCCCCTTGGCGATGTCGTGCAAGAGCGTCGCGATATAGATCACCGGCCGGTGCTCGGGCCGCGTCTTGCGCATGAGGTCGCTGGCGAGCGTGAACTCCTCGATGCCGCCGCGCTCGATGTCCTGCAGGAAGCCGATGCAGCGGATCAGATGCTCGTCGACGGTATAGTGATGATACATGTTGAACTGCATCATCGAGACGATCTTGCCGAAGGCGCGGATGAAATGGCCGAGCACGCCGGTCTCGTTCATCCGTCGCAGCACGGTCTCGGCGTCGTTGGAGGTCAAAATCTCCATGAACAGCCGGTTGGCTTCGGGATTCTCGCGAAGCTGCGCGTTGATCAGGCCCAGCGAGCGCGTCACGTTACGCATCGCGTCGGGGTGGAAGGCGAGGTTGTTCTTCTGTGCCAGGCGGAAGATGCGGATCAGGTTGACCGGATCGTGCTTGAACACGTCGGGTGCAGCCAGGTTGATGCGGTTGTTGTCGACGATGAAGTCGTCGCTGTCAGGGACGCGCCGCTTCACGGTGCTGGGCCTCAGGCGCGCCATCATCCGGCTCAGCACCGGCGCGGGCTTGGCCTGCTGGTCTTCGAGCTTCGCGCACAGGATGGCGGTGAGATTGCCGACTTCCTTGGCGACCAGGAAGTAGTGTTTCATGAAACGCTCGACGTCCTGCATGCCGGGATGCGAGGTATAGCCGAGGCGCACCGCGATCTCGCGCTGGAGGTCGAAGGAGAGACGCTCCTCGGCGCGGCCGCAGTAGAAATGCAGGTTGCAGCGTACCGACCAGAGGAAGTCGGCGCAGCGGCGGAAGGTGCGGTACTCCTGCGCGTCGAACACGCCGCGCTCGGCGAGCTCGTCGGTGTCGCGCACGCGATAGACGTATTTCGCGATCCAGAACAGCGTGTGCAGGTCGCGCAAGCCGCCCTTGCCGTCCTTGACGTTGGGCTCGACCAGATAACGCGACTGGCCGCCGCGGCGATGCCGCTCCTCGCGCTCGGCGAGCTTTGCGGTAACGAATTCGGATGCGGTGCCCTGGACCACTTCCTTGTCGAACCGCGCGACCAGCTCGTCATAGAGCGGCTGGTCGCCGGTCAGGAAGCGCGTCTCCAGGATGGCGGTGCGGATGGTCATGTCGCCGCGCGCCTGCCGGATCGATTCATCGACGGAGCGCGTGGCGTGACCGACCTTCAGGCCCATGTCCCACAGGCAATAGAGGATGGCTTCGGCGACCTGCTCGCCCCAGGCGGTCTGCTTGTAGGGCAGGATGAACAAGAGATCGATGTCGGATTCCGGTGCCATCAAGCCGCGGCCATAGCCTCCGGTCGCAACCACTGCCATGCGCTCGGCGCCGGTCGGGATCGGCGAGCGGTAGAGATGGCGGGTCGCGGCCGAGTAGAGGATGCGGATGATCTCGTCCTGCACGTGGCACAGCCGCTCTGCGCAGCGCCGGCCGTGGCGGTCTTTCAGCAGGATCTTCTGCGCTTCCGCGCGCGCCGCGATCAGCTCGGCCTTGAGCAGTTGCGCCATCGCCGTGCGGAACGCGTCCTCGCGCCCCTCATGCTTTGCGGCAAGCGCATCGATCGCGGCGGTTGCCCGCGCGCTGTCGAAACGATCATCCATCTCCTGCTTGTGCTGGGGCGCGACACTGTCCATGCTTCACCGGATATAAGAGCTGACCGGCGCTGTCACCCGCCATTCTCTCGCAATAGTCGTTCCATGCTTGGAAAGGCTGGCCTTCGACAAACTTGTTCTCGGCCGGGCCGGTTTCAAGATAGGGATTTTCTCGTTGACCTCTAGGTATAACTCATTGAAAAACAATGAAGTTTCGCAAGGAGGCCGGACATGACCAGATTTTCACGACGCATTCTGCTGGCGGGCGGTGTGGCGCTCGCGCTGACCACTGGTCTGGCGCGCGCAGCCGAGCCGCTGAAGGAGCTTCGCATCGACTGGGCGACTTACAATCCGGTGTCGCTGGTCCTGAAGCAAAAGGGGCTTCTCGAGAAGGAGTTCGCCAAGGACGGCATCAGCATCACCTGGGTGCAGTCGGCCGGCTCCAACAAGGCGCTTGAATTCCTCAATGCCGGCTCGATCGATTTCGGCTCGACTGCGGGCTCGGCGGCGCTGGTCGCAAGGATCAACGGCAACCCGATCAAGTCGATCTACGTCTATTCGCGCCCCGAATGGACTGCGCTGGTCACGACCAAGGATTCCAAGATAACCGACGTGGCTGATCTGAAGGGCAAACGCGTCGCGGTGACCCGCGGCACCGATCCGCACATCTTCCTCGTGCGTGCGCTGCTTGGGGCGGGCCTCTCGGAAAAGGACATCACGCCGGTGCTGCTTCAGCATGCCGACGGCAAGACCGCGCTGATCCGCGGCGACGTCGATGCCTGGGCCGGCCTCGATCCGATGATGGCGCAGGCCGAGGTCGAGGAGGGCGCAAAGCTGTTCTATCGCAAGGCCGACGCCAACACCTGGGGCATCCTCAATGTGCGCGAGCAGTTCTTGAAGGACTATCCCGACATCGTCCGCCGCGTGCTCGCGGTGTACGAGGACGCGCGAAAGTTCTCGCTGGCGAATTACGACGAGCTGAAGAAGACCTTCATCGCGGTGACGAAGCTGCCCGATGCCGTTGTCGACAAGCAGCTCAAGGAGCGCACCGAACTGACCCACAGCCGCATCGGCGCCGCGCAGCGCGACTCGATCCTCGCCGCCGGCCTCGCGCTCCAGCAGGCCGGCGTCGTCGACGCCAAGGTGGATGTGAAGGCCACGCTCGATGCACTGATCGACGACCAGGTCCCGCTGCCGACGAATTGATGCTGGCCTGCAGCCCGGATGGAGCGCAGCGCAATCCGGGACTTTTCCTCCCGCGGCGCTATCCCGGATTGCACTGCGCTCCGGGCTACGCAAGTGGAGAGGCGGGCGCAACCAACTCCGCCGTCGTCCCGGGGCGCGAAGCGAGCCCAGGACGGCGGTCGAGAATGTTGCGCTCCCTTGCATTCCCGCCAGAGACGCGCTTGCTATGGCTATGACCTTCGAAGCCCCAGCGGTGGAACAGTCCGAGAGCGGCCTAACGCGTGCGCCGCGCATTGCACGCTACGCGCGGCCGCTGCTCGGGCTCGTGCTGCCGCTGACGCTCGCGCTTGGCTGGGAGCTCGTGGTCTGGCTCGGCTATTCCAACGGCCGGCTGGTGCCACCGCCCTCGCGAGTCCTGGCGACCATTCTCGATCTTGCCCGCTCGGGTGAGTTGACGCGGCACATCGCCGCGACCTTGTGGCGTGTCGGTCTCGGCTTCGTGCTCGGCGTCGTCGCGGGCACGCTGTTAGGCGCCATCGCCGGCTATTGGTCGTTGGCGCGCCGGCTGCTCGATCCGACCGTGCAGGCGCTGCGTGCAATTCCCTCGATTGCCTGGGTGCCGCTGTTCATCCTCTGGCTGGGCATCTTCGAGACCTCCAAGATCGCACTGATCGCGGTCGGCGTTTTCTTTCCGGTCTATCTCGGCGTGATGGGCGCGATTCTCATCGTCGATCGCAAGATCGTCGAGGTCGGCCGCATCTTCCGCCTGTCGGGCCCAGCCATGATCCGCCGCATCCTGCTGCCCGCCGTGCTCCCGGCTTACGTCGTGTCGCTCCGTGTCGGGCTTGGCCTTGGCTGGATGTTCGTCGTTGCCGCCGAATTCATGGGGGCCTCCGAAGGCCTCGGCTATCTGCTGATCGACGGCCAGCAGCTCGGCAAGCCCGCGCAGATCGTGGCCGCGATCGTCATCTTCGCCATCCTCGGCAAGCTCACCGACTGGATGATCGAGATCGCGACGGCGCCGCTGCTCCGCTGGCAGGATGCCTTCGGCCGCGAGCGGGGAGGGGCGTGATGCTGGCGCTCGAACGGGTGAGCAAGACCTACCCCAATGGCGTCGAGGCGCTGGCGCGCTTCTCGGCTGCGATCAAGCAGGGTGAGATCGTCGCCATCATCGGCGGTTCCGGCTGCGGCAAGTCAACGCTGCTGCGCGCCATCGCCGGCCTCGATCGCGCCAGCTCCGGCGCGGTGACGCTCGATGATGAGGCGATAACGTCGCCGCACGCCAAGATCGGCATCATCTTCCAGGAGCCGCGGCTGCTGCCCTGGCTCAGCGTGGCCGACAATATCGGCTTTGGCATCGCCGATCTTCCCGCAGGCGAGCGGCGCGAAAGAGTCGCACGGGCGCTCGATCGCGTCGGACTTGCCGACAAGGCCGATGCCTGGCCGCGCGAGCTTTCGGGCGGACAGGCGCAGCGCGTCGCGATCGCGCGTGCGCTGGTGCCGCAGCCCGAAGTGCTCCTGCTCGACGAGCCGTTCTCGGCGCTCGATGCCTTCACGCGCAGGGATCTCCAGGATCACCTGCTCGACCTCTGGGCCGACACGCGCCCGACGCTGATCCTGGTGACCCATGACGTCGACGAGGCCGTGGTGCTGGCTGATCGCGTGCTCGTGATGCGGCCGCGGCCGGGCCGGCTGTTCGACCAGATCGAGATCAATCTGGCACGCCCGCGCGACCGCAACTCGCCGCTGTTCGACAGCTTCAAGCGCAATGTCCTGACGTCGCTCGACCGCTCGCTCGATCGCAATGTGCCTGACCGTGACGCAACCCAGGGTCCCGGCCAGGCGATGTGGTGGTGACAATCTTGCTCCCAGCCGGTACATCGAGGGGCGATCTTCCGGGAGAGAACAAAAATGGATGCCGCAGAACTTCGCCAGATGCAGGCCCCGATCAAGGAACGCTACAAGACTG